>NZ_JBNDKI010000017.1:0-121715 GCF_050435445.1 Luteibacter sp. 621
CCGCTTCAAGACATTTCGTCCTGAGTGAGCCGCCCATTCTAGATCGTTTTTCGTTTCTGTCAACACCCTCGTGAAACATTTTTTCGAGGTGGTTGGTGAAGCGAAGAACTGTCGCGTGGGCTGCTTTGTTCGCGACCAGAAGGAAAGTATAGGGTCGCGGAGCACTTCTGTGAAGAGGTTTTCGACATATTTCTGAAAAAAAATTGCGCGATAGACTCACCACTCCTGATCACACTAATAAGGTGTAAACGATGATGAAGTGGATGCTCGCCGCAGCGCTGTGCGGAGCCACCCTGGGCGCCGCCGCTGCCGACGCCCCGTCGGTCACGCTTCACGGGAAGACGTACTCCACCGAATTCGCCACCGATGACGCCCAGCGCGAGCACGGTTTGATGGACCGCGCCCACATGGATGCGGACCACAGCATGCTCTTTATCTTCCCCAGCGACGAGCCGCGCGCGTTCTGGATGAAGAACACGCTTATCCCGCTCGACATCCTGTACTTCGACCAGGCACGCAAGCTGGTGGCCATGCAGCTGAACGCACAGCCCTGCAAGGCGGATCCCTGCGCCATCTACCCCAGCGGCAACCTGCCCGCCCGCTACGTGCTGGAGCTCAACGCGGGCGAAGCCGGCCGGCTGGGCCTGAACCTGGGCGATGAGCTGACGGTTTCGGGCACGCCCGCCCCGGCGCGCTGAGCTCAGCGGGTCTCAGGCCAACCGGCGAACAGGTCTTCCTCGTTATAGCGGCTGCCGCACAGGGCGGTCGCGGCGGGCTTCACGGGCGCAGGCAACGGTCCCAGCGAGCCTTCCTGGGCGTGGTACGGCACCAGGGCCGCCAGCTCGTCCCACTGGTCGTTGAAGGGAATGAATTGCTGCATGGCCGCTTCCTCCGCGATTCGGCCACGTTGCGCGGCCTTGGGAATATGAAAGCAGAGGATTGAGCCCGCGCCGTGGCGGAATGAGGCGAAATGGTGTCAGGGCGGTTTCGGCGTGGTGCCTGTGGGCCTGGACCGTGAGGCGATCCCATCGCGCGCAAGCGCGCTCCTACAAGGACGACGGCATCCGGGAGGGCGCGCTGGGGGCAGCCGGTGCGGCGCGCGCTGGGGGGCGGCCGGTGCGGGGCACGCGGCCGGCCCGGGCGGGAGATCAGTCGAGCTCGACCATCTCGAAATCGTCCTTGGTCACGCCACAATCGGGGCAGGTCCAGGTATCGGGGATATCTTCCCAGCGGGTGCCTGGCTCGATGCCCTCATCGGGCAGGCCTTCGGCTTCGTCATAAATGAAGCCGCAGACGACGCACATCCATTTGCGGGTCGCGGTTTGGGTCTCGTTGCTCATGGCCTGTCGTACTGTTTCACTGGAAAGTCCCGCATTCTGTCACCCCCGGCGTGAGCGCGATAGCGCGGCGCCCACCCTACTTTCGAAGGATACCCATGAGCACCCTCCTCCGTTCCCGACTCCGCGGCAAGGGCGTCTACGCCATTACCGACGGCCCCCGCGACGACCTCTTCGCGGCCGTGGAGGCGGCCCTGGCCGGTGGTGCGCGGCTGCTCCAGTACCGCGACAAGACCACCGATGGTGAGCGCCGCCTGCAGGAAGCCACCGAACTGGCCTCGATCTGCGCCCGCTACGGCGTGCCCCTCATCATTAACGACGATGTCGGCCTGGCGAAGGCAACCGGAGCCGCCGGCGTGCACCTGGGCGTGCAGGATGTCCCGATCGCCGAGGCCCGCGAGCAACTGGGCGAGGACGCCATCATCGGTGTGTCCTGCTATGGCTCCCTGGATAGGGCAAGGCAGCTGCGCGACGAGGGCGCGGATTACCTGGGCTTCGGCGCCATGTACCCCAGCACCACTAAGCCGCATGCCCCGGTGACCACGCACGACGTATTGACGCAGGCGAGCCAGCTGGGCCTCCCGGTCGTGGCGATCGGCGGCCTCACCCCCGACAATACGGGGCCTGTGATCGATGCCGGTGCGGATTACGTGGCCGTGGTTTCCGCCATTTTCGCCGCGCCCGACATCCAGGCGGCCACGCGCCGCTTCGCTGACCTTTTCGATGCTCGTCCCGGAATCATTCAATGACCACGAACCACGAACTCTTCGCCCGCGCCCGCCAGCTGATGCCCGGCGGCGTGAACTCGCCCGTGCGCGCCTTCAAATCGGTGGGTGGCGAGCCGTTCTTCACCGCGCGCGCCGACGGCCCGTACCTGTGGGACGTGGAAGGCAAGCGCTATATCGATTACGTGGGCTCGTGGGGCCCGATGATCGTGGGCCATAACCACCCGGTCGTGCGCGATGCGGTGGTCAAGGCCGCGCAGGATGGCCTGAGCTTCGGCACGCCCTCCCCTGCGGAAGTCACCATGGCCGAAACCATCGTGAAGCTGATCCCGTCGGTGGACATGGTGCGCATGGTGAACTCGGGCACCGAGGCCACCATGTCGGCCATTCGCCTGGCGCGTGGTGCCACCGGCCGCAACAAGATCGTGAAGTTCGAAGGCTGCTACCACGGCCACGGCGATAGCTTCCTGGTGAAGGCGGGTTCGGGCGCACTGACCTTCGGCGTGCCGACCTCACCCGGTGTGCCGAAGGCCGCCGCCGACCTCACGCTCACCCTGCCGTACAACGACATCGAGGCGGCGAAGACCCTCTTCGCTGAACACGGCGCCGATATCGCGGGCCTGATCATCGAGCCGGTCGCCGGCAACATGAACTGCATTCCGCCGAAAGATGGCTATCTCCAGGCGCTGCGCGAACTGTGCACGCAGCATGGCGCGCTGCTGATTTTCGATGAAGTGATGACGGGCTTCCGCGTGGCCCTCGGCGGCGCGCAGGCGCATTACGGCATCAAGCCCGACCTCACCTGCTTCGGCAAGGTGATCGGCGGCGGCATGCCCGTCGGTGCCTACGGCGGCCGTCGCGACCTGATGGAACAGGTCGCCCCCGCGGGCCCGGTGTACCAGGCCGGCACGCTGTCCGGTAACCCGGTGGCGATGGCGGCGGGCCTGGCCATGCTCGAACTGATCCAGGCACCGGGCTTCTACGACGCGCTGGCCGCTCGCACGGTGAAGCTTACCGACGGTATCGCGGCGGCGGCAAAGAAGCACGGCATTCCGTTTAGCGTGAACCACGTCGGCGCAATGTTCGGCCTGTTCTTTACCGAGGCGACGGTGGAGAGCTACGCGCAAGCGACGGCGGCGGATGTTGCTACGTTCAACCGCTTCTTCCACGGGATGCTGGAGCGTGGGGTGTATCTCGCACCGTCGGCGTTCGAAGCGGGCTTTGTTTCGAGTGCGCATACCGACGCGATCATCGACGAGACGATCGCGATCGCGGATGAGGTCCTCGCTACGCTGAAGGCCTAAGGCAGAACTGTAGGAGCGCGCTTGCGCGCGATGGGTGCTTGCGACAAGACCCCATCGCGCACAAGCGCGCCCCTACAAAAGCAAAGGCCCCGCGAGGGGCCTTTGCGTTAGGCCACCTTGGCCTCGCGGCTGGCGAATTCCGCCAGCGCCGCGTGCAGGCGTTCGAGGCCCGCGGCGGTTTCTTCATCGGTGATGTTGAGCGGCGGCACGATGCGCAAGACATCGGGGCCGGCCTGCAGGATGAGCAGGCCGTGGGCAGCGGCGATATCCAGGATCTCGCCGGCGCGACCCTTGTTCGCATCGTTGAGCTGCGCGCCGATCATGAGGCCGCGGCCGCGGATTTCCGCGAACAGGTGGAACTCGTGGTTGAGTTTTTCCAGGCCCTTGCGGATGTCGTTGGCCTGGCGCTCCACGTTAAGCAACACCGCCGGCGAAGCGATCTTCCTTAGCGCAACGCGCGCGACCGCAGCCGCCATGGGGTTGCCGCCAAACGTCGTGCCGTGCGCGCCGAACTGCATCACTTCGGATACCTTCGGGCCCGCCAGCATGGCGCCGATCGGGAAGCCTGCACCCAGGGCCTTGGCCAGCGTGACGATATCCGGCGTGACATGGTCGTGCGTGTGCGCGAACAGCGTGCCGGTGCGGCCCATGCCGCACTGGATTTCATCCAGCACCATGAGCGCGTTGTGCGCATCGCACAGCTCGCGGATCTTCTTCAGGAAACCCGGTGCCGCAGGCGTGACACCGCCTTCGCCCTGTACGGGCTCGATCATGACCGCGGCCACGCCACCTTTGGCGAAGGCTTCTTCCAGCGCCGCTTCATCGTTGAACGCCACGTAGCGGAAACCGCCGGGCAGCGGCTCGTAGCCTTCCTGGTACTTCGGCTGCGCGGTGGCGGTCACCGAGGCCAGCGTGCGGCCGTGGAACGAACCGAAGAAGGTAATGATGACGCGATCTTCCGGTGCGCGGCCCTGGCCGGCGGCCCACTTGCGCACGAGCTTGATCGCGGCTTCGTTGGCCTCGGTGCCGGAGTTGCACAGGAATACGCGATCGGCGAACGGTGCGTGCTCGATCAGTTCTTCCGCCAGGCGCAGCGGCGGCTCGGTCCAGAACACGTTGCTGGCATGCCACAGCTTGTGCGCCTGCGAAACCAGCGCCTCGACCAGCTCGGGTTCCTGATGACCCAAGGCGTTGACGGCGATGCCCGCGCCGAAATCGAGATAGTCGCGACCTTCGGTATCCCACACGCGTGCGCCCTTGCCGTGGTCGAGCACGACATCACGGGGGCGGTACACGGATAGCCAATAGCGCTTGCCCAGGCCGATGAGATCGGAGGGTTCGACAGGATGCGACGACATGAAAACGACTCCCGGGCCCGGCCGCAGCGCCTGGCCCCAAACAGGAACGGATGGAATCGCACGGTACGTTCTGCGGTCCGACATCGATCCGATGCCCGCGCGGCCATGGTGCGGCGCGGGGATACCCATCGTATAAGGCACGGGCCCCGCGGACAACGGCTGTTCCGTTGCTGTAACGGGCTGTTACACAACGCTACAGCCGATGAACGGCCCGGAAATGCCGCCAGGGCAGAAATTCCTTGCGAATCAAAGCGTGCCCCGGGTGGCATGCGGCTTGCTCCCATGACAGGGAGGCCCCCTGGAGGCCCACGTGGTTCGCTCGACCGACGACCCTGCCAAGCCGGACGATCGAACGGGAACTCCCGGTCCCCCAGAGGACCGGGAGTTTTCTTTTCAGGGGGGTGCCGCTAGCGCAACTGATCGAGGGCCAGCTGGTGCTTCTTGCAGAGGCGGTACACGGTGACGCGCGATACCCGCAGCCGGCGGGCGCACTCGCTGATATTGAACGCGCTGGCCCGCAGGCAATCGACGATGGCCTCGCGCTCGGCCGAGGTGCGCGCGCTGCCCAGGCTGTCGCGATCCAGGCCGGGGATATCCGCGTTGAGTTCCAGGTCATCCGGGGTGATCAGCGCATCGTCAGCGATGACGGCCGCACGCTGGACCCGGTTCATGAGCTCACGCACGTTGCCCGGCCAGGCAAAGGCATTCATGGCCTTGCGCGCCGCCGTGCTGAAGGCGCGGGCGCGGGTGCCGTAGCTCTCACGGAACGCATCCAGGAAGTACTGGGCCAGCAGTTCGATATCGCCATTACGTTCGCGCAGCGGCGGCATGCGCAGGCGCAGGACGTTGAGCCGGTAGAACAGATCCTCGCGGAACCGCCCCTGGGCCACGGCCTTTTCCAGGTCGACGTGGGTGGCGGCGAGCACGCGGACATTGACCTTGATCGACTGGCAGCTGCCGATACGCTCGATGGTGCCTTCCTGCAGCACACGCAGGAGGTTGGTCTGGGCATCCAGCGGCAGGTCGCCGATTTCGTCGAGGAACACCGTGCCGCCGTCGGCGGACTCGAAGTGGCCGATGCGCCGCGCCGTGGCCCCGGTGAAGGAACCCCGTTCGTGCCCGAACAGCTCGGACTGCACGAGGTTGGCCGGCAGCGCCCCACAGTTGATGGCGGCGAACGGCTTGTCGCGGCGCCCGGACAGCTGGTGCAGCGCCCGTGCGGCCATTTCCTTGCCGGTACCGGTTTCGCCGGTGATCAGGAGCGGCAGCTCGACCGGGGCGAACTTACGAATATTCTGGGAGAGCGCGCGGATCGCGGCACTGGTGCCGGTCATGACGCTGGGCTGGTCGTCGTCGAGTACCGGGATGCCATCGGCGGGCACACGTTGCAGCGCCTGGCGCAGGGCCTGCAACGACGAGGCCCCATCGATCAGTTCGAAGGCCTGCGGCAGCACATGCTGGATCGAGGGATCGTTCGCCGGCGTGCGGTGGCCGGTCAGGCCGATCCACGCCAGGCCCGGGTGGTTATCGCGCAGTTCCTGGAGCACCCGTACCGCGGCCTGGGCGCTGGCGCGCAGGTCCACGACGGCGATAGCCGTATCTCCACATTCGGGCAAGGCCGTATCCAGCCGGGCTGGATCGGCCACCAGCGTGCGCCAGCCGGCCCGAATCAGTCCGAAATGCTCTTCAACGCTCGGCCTTCCAACCCAGACGACGCAACGCCCCGTCGATTCCCCGCGTGACATGCCTGCTCCTCACACCCGTTCAGTGGCCTGCTGCCGGCTGTAGCGGGTTCACCCTTGGACCCGCCGCCGGCACCCCCTGCAGGCCGGCAAGCCCCACACCGTCCCGTGTCATGTCATGCCACAGGGCGACGAACCGACGTTACCCCGGCATGCAAAAACCGGCCATACACCAAACGGGCTAGCTCACACAGCGGTCCGGACGGCGTTTTGCGGTTGCTAGAGAAACAAGTCAGGTAGTAGAGGCTGGCCCGGCGTGACGGCGTAGTGATCGAAATTCGTCACACCTTCTTCACGCAGCAGTTCTTCATCGATGACGAAGTGGCCGGTGTATCCGCGGGCCGGGCGGGTGAGGATCGCGTGCGCGGCATCGGCCACGATCTCGGGGGTGCGGCAGTTTTCGGGCTTCACGCCATCGATCATGCCGATGGCGGCCGTGGCGATGACGGTTTTCGGCCACAACGCGTTCACCGCGATGCCCATCGGCGCGAACTCGGGGGCCATGCCGAGCACGCACTGGCTCATGCCGAACTTGGCGATGGTGTACGCCACGTGGGGTGCGTACCAGTGCGGATCGATGCTGAGCGGTGGCGACAACATCAGCACATGCGGGTTGGCCGCTTCTTTCAGGAACGGCAGGCAGGCCTGCGTGACCAGGAAGGTGCCGCGCGTGTTCACCTGGTGCATCAGGTCGAACCGCTTCATCGGCGTGTTCTCGGTACCCGCCAGCCAGATCGCGCTGGCGTTGTTCACCACGATATCGATACCGCCGAAGCGCTCCGCCGCCGTGGCCGCTGCCATGCGCACTTCATCTTCCTCGCGGATATCCACCTTGAGCGCGAGCGCCTTGCCACCGACCGCTTCGATCTCGGCAGCGGCCGTGTGGATCGTGCCCGGCAGCTTCGGATTGGGCACACCGCTCTTCGCCGCGATGACCACGTTGGCGCCATCGCGTGCGGCGCGCAGGCCGATAGCGAGGCCGATGCCGCGCGAGGCACCGGTAATGAACAGGGTCTTCCCGGCGAGCGATGTCATGGAGGATTACTCAGGCGCGCTGGAAGCGCGGGAGGATGTCACGCAATTCGGCCAGGCGCTGGAGCGGATCATCCAGCTCGAGCATGTGCTGGCATTCGTTCGGATCCAGCGGAAGCAGCTCGCACAAGCGGAAGCCCACCCAGCTGGCATCGTTATCCGCGCGGCCGGCGACATCCTGTTTCCACGGCGGGCCCATCTGTTCGGCCAGGCGCTCGAGGATGGTGGTCAGCAAGCCGAATTCCGGCGGCACCGGTATCTTCGTCTCGGGGTCCCACGGTGCGATATCACCGCGCACCTGGCCATCGGAGCGCACGCGGGTGCGGGTGACCCGGAAGCGCTGACCACCTTCGGCCACGATGCCGAGCAAGCCATCGTCACGCGTGTGGAAATCGGTGATGGTCGCAAGTGTGCCGACGGCGGCAGGGATCGCCGGCTGGCCGGCTTCGCGGCCCTCCAGGATGAGGCATACGCCAAAGCCCCTGCCCGTGCGTGCGCACTCGCGAACCAGATCGATGTAACGCGGTTCGAAAATGCGCAGCTGGAGATGACCGCCCGGAAAGAGGACGTTCGACAAAGGGAACAGCGGAAGGTCGAGCGTGGGCAAGGTCGCGGCCATGCCCACCAGTCTAACCTGCGCGCAGTGCGTCGAAGAAGCGCCGCGGCGCTCCTTCGAAGCCGCCGTTGGACATGAAGATGACCTGGTCACCTTCGCGTGCCTGGTGGGCGAGGCTGGCCACCAGGTCATCGACGGTCGGAACCGTCGTGCCGCGGCCATCCAGCGCACCGGTCACCTTCGCCGCATCCCACGCCAGTTCGGGGCGGTGGAGGAACACGACACGGTCGGCATCGGCCAGCGACGGCGCCAGCGCATCGGCGTGCGCACCAAGGCGCATGCTGTTCGAACGTGGCTCCAGTGCCACGAGGATGCGTGCCTTGCCAACCTTCGCGCGCAGGCCGGCAAGCGTGGTGGCGATGGCGGTGGGATGGTGCGCGAAGTCGTCGTACACGGTGACGCCACGCGCTTCACCGATCACTTCCATGCGCCGGCGGGCGCTGGCAAAGCTTTCGAAAGCGGGCAACAGCGCGATCGGGTCGGCACCGGCGGCCGTCGCCGCGGCGAGCGCGGCCAGCGCATTCATCACATTGTGCCGGCCGAGCGCATTCCAGCGAATCTCACCCAGGGTCACGCCCTGGCGGCTGACCCGGAAGTGCGAGCCATCGGCGGCGATGAGTTCAGCGCGCCAGTCGCCCACGTCCAAGCCGAACGTTTCGACCGGGGTCCACGCACCCATGGCGAGCACTTCGGCCAGGTACGGATCCTCCGCGTTGACGATAAGCCGGCCGTTGCCGGGCACCGTGCGCACCAGGTGGTGGAACTGGCGCTGGATGGCGGCCACGTCGGGGAAGATATCCGCGTGGTCGTATTCCAGGTTGTTGAGGATGGCGATGTGCGGGCGGTAGTGGACGAATTTCGAACGTTTGTCGAAGAACGCCGAATCGTACTCATCGGCCTCGATCACGAAAGGCTTGCCGCCACCGCGACGCGCCGAGACATCGAAGTTGCCCGGCACGCCGCCGATCAGGAAGCCCGGATCCATGCCAGCCTGCTCGAGCAGGTGCGCGAGCAGGCTGGTGGTGGTGGTCTTGCCATGCGTACCGGCGACGGCCAGCACCTGGCGCCCGCCCAGCAGGGTTTCGCCCAGCCACTGCGGGCCGGAGATGTAACGCATGCCCTGGTTGAGCATGTATTCCACCGCCGGGTTGCCGCGGGTCATGGCATTGCCGACCACGACGAGGTCCGGTGCTGGCTGCAGGTGTTCGGCCTTATAGCCCTGCATGAGGCTGATACCCAGCGCCTCGAGCTGGGTGCTCATGGGCGGGTAGACGTTGGCATCGGAGCCTTCAACCGTGAGACCCAGCTCGCGGCCGAGCGCAGCGACGCCACCCATGAAGGTGCCGGCGATACCGAGGATATGGACGCGCATCGTTTAAAGCCTCGCGGCCGGCGCACGCGGCGCCGGCCCGGGTTGGATCAGGCGCTGGCGGCGCTGGCTTCGGTCAGGGCAGCCTTGATGCGTGCCGTGACCTCATCGAGTTCGCCGACACCGTCGACGATCTTGAGCTTGCCGCGCTTGGCGTAGAAATCGGCGACCGGGGCGGTCTGGTCGGCATAGATGCTGAGGCGCTTGGTCACCGTTTCCGGGTTGTCATCCGGGCGGTGCTCGGCGGCAAAGCGCACTTCGCAACGGCCCACGATCGCCTCGAACGGCACGTCCAGCTTGATCACCACATCGAGCGGCTGGCCGATCTTGGCCAGCACGCCATCGAGCGCGTCGGCCTGGGCCAGGTTGCGCGGGTAGCCATCGAGGATGAAGCCCGGCTTGGCGTCCGGCTCGGCGAGGCGGTGCTCGATGATGCCCAGCATGATGTCATCCGGCAGCAGGTGGCCGTCATCCATCAGGGACTTGGCCTTCTTGCCGAGTTCGGTTTCCGCCTTGATCTCGGCACGGAGCAGGTCGCCCGTGGAGATATGCGGGATGCCGAAATCCTGCTTGAGGCGGGCGGCCTGGGTGCCCTTGCCCGAACCGGGGGCGCCGAAAAGCACGAATCGCATTGATGCTCCAATTTACCGGGCTGGCAGGGCTAACCCCGCCGCCGGGCACAATAAAATGGGTCCCAAGGTAACGGCACGGGCGCCACCCCGTCAAACGGCTGCCACATGGGCGTGGCAGTGCGCCGCAGGGGCCGCCTTCAAGCCACGGCCACGCCAGTCGGGGTAACCTCGGGCCCTCGACCAGACCAGAAGGAACCGCAGCATGGCCGCCGGCAAGCTCCTCTACGCCCAGTCGGGCGGTGTCTCCGCCGTCATCAACGCCACCGCCGCCGGGGTCATCGAGACCGCCCGCGACAAGGGGATACCGGTCTACGCCGCCCGCAATGGCATCCTAGGCGCCCTGCGCGAGGAGCTGATCGATACCACCAAGGAAGCCAAGGCCAATATTGCCGGCCTGAAACACACCCCGGGCGGGGCCTTCGGTTCCTGCCGCTACAAGCTCAAGTCGCTGGAGGAGAACCGGGCCGAGTACGAGCGCCTGATCGAGGTATTCAAGGCGCACGACATCCGCACCTTCCTCTACAACGGCGGCAACGACTCGGCGGATACCGCGAACAAGGTGGCGAAGATCGGCCACACGCTGGGCTACGAGGTGAACTGCATCGGCGTGCCCAAGACGATCGATAACGACCTGGTGGTAACCGACAACTGCCCGGGCTTCGGTTCGGTGGCCAAGTACACCGCCATCGCCGTTCGCGAGACCGGCCTGGACGTGGCCTCCATGGCGGACACGTCGACCAAGGTGTTCATCATGGAAGTCATGGGCCGCCACGCGGGCTGGATTGCCGCCGCCGCGGGCCTGGCCGGCAGCAAGCCGGGCGATGCGCCACACATCATCCTGTTCCCGGAAAACGTGTTCGACCCGGAAACGTTCCTGGCCCGGGTGAAGGCCACGGTAGAGAAAGTGGGCTGGTGCTCGGTGGTGGTGTCCGAGGGCGTGAAAGGCGCCGACGGCAAGTTCCTCGCCGAATCCGGCGCGCGCGATGCCTTCGGCCACGCGCAGCTCGGCGGCGCCTCGCCGGTGCTGGCCGCGCTGGTGCGCGAGAAGCTCGGCTACAAATACCACTGGGCCCTGCCCGACTACCTGCAGCGCTCGGCGCGCCACATCGCCTCGAAGGTGGACGTGGAACAGGCCTATGCGGTGGGCAAGAAGGCCGTGGAATACGCGGCCGAAGGGCTGAACGCCGTGATGCCGGTGATCGTGCGGACCTCCGAAGAGCCGTACAAGTGGAAGATTGAAGCGGCGCCGCTGGACAAGATCGCCAACCAGGAAAAGAAGATGCCGAAGGCCTTCATCTCGAAGGATGGCTTTGGCATCACCGCCGCGGCACGGCGTTACCTGGCACCGCTGATCATGGGCGAGGCACCGCCGCCGTATGGCGAGGATGGCTTGCCGGTGTACGTGACGTTGAAGAACACGTCGGTACCGAAGAAGCTGAAGAAGTTCGTGCCGGCGTAACCAAAGCCTCGCCGTTCGTCTGTAGGAGCGCCGCTTGCGCGCGATGGGGCCTTGCCGCAACACCCATCGCGCGCAAGCGCGCTCCTACACGAGCGCCGCGCTAATGAGCGTGAGGTCGCGGACGAAATCGGCGTATGCCGCCTCGCGTTCGGCCTCCCCCGGCAAGCGCAGCAGGTACGACGGATGCACCGTCGCCATAGCCCGGCGGCCGCCCGGCAAGTCGATCCACTGCCCGCGTTGTTCCATCAGCCGGAACGATGCGCCGAATACCGCTTGCGCTGCCATGGCACCCAGGCATACCAGCGCCACGGGCTGGATGCGATTGATCTCCGCCGCCAGCCACGGCTGGCATGCCGCCTGCTCTGCCGCGTTCGCACGCTTGTGCAGCCGGCGCTTGCCGCGTGGCTCGAACTTGAAATGCTTGACGGTGTTGGTGACATACAGCGCATCACGCGCAATGCCCGCCTCCTCCAGCGCCGTGTCGAACAGCTTGCCTGCAGGCCCGACGAAGGGTTTGCCGGCCAGGTCCTCCTGGTCGCCCGGCTGCTCACCGATCACCACGATGCGCGCATCGTCGGGGCCTTCGCCGAAGACGGTTTGCGTGGCCGGTTTCCACAAGTCGCACGCACGGCAATCCCTCGCCTGCTGACGCAACGCGGCGATGCTGCCTGCGGGCACATCCCGTTCGGCCTTCTGCCATGCCGCGAACTTCTTCTTCGGTACCGTCGCATCGCGAGCCACCATCGCCTGCATCCGCGGCAAGGCATCGCGCACCAGCTCAGGAATCAGCGAGGCTTCCGGCAGGTTCTTCCAGTACTTCACCGGCATCTCTCGCTTCATCGCATCGACCTTGAGCCGCGCCGGGTTGAAGATGCTGCTGTAGTACGTGCGCCACAGGTCTTCCAGTGCATCATCCGAGGGCGCATCGGTGCGGCTCGCACCCGGGCCGAAGGTGAGTTGTTCGCCATCCCAGTGTGCCGTGCGCGCGGGCGTCAGCAGCGACCAGCGCATGCCGGTGAAGCGGCGCACAAAGAAGGGCGCGACGCGAGTGACGATATCGTGGCCGGGTTCAAACCACGCGACGTACACCGTGCCGTCGTCCACGGCCACCTCGCGAAAGCGCACGAACGCCTTCATCTTGTGCATGTCGCGGTTCACCTGCTTTACGCAGGCATGCGCCCAGGCGACGTCATCGTCCGTGGCGATGGCGAGCAAACCCTTCTCGCCATGGGTCAGGCGCCACAGCATGCGGTAGAGCACGGCGTGGCGCCGTGGGTCCGAGTGCGCCAGCACAGTGTTCGCCAGGTTGAGGAAATCGCGGGGCACGCCTGGCGCGGCGCCGGCGCGTGGCGGCGGTATGTCGTCGTTGCCACCGAACAGGCCTCCGCCGCCCCACTCAACGTTATCAGGCGAGATACCTGCGAGAAGCAGTGCACGGGCCTTGCCGCGCCACTCCCCAAGGTCTGACGGATCGTCCAGCGAAACGCGCAGCATCAGCCGAACAGATCAGGCTGCGTGGGCAGCGGCTCGCGCAGGTCGCGGTGCAGCGCCGTGCTCTCGTGATCGCCGCGCGGGCGATGGTCGACGGTTTCCACGAACGGCGCGACCTTCTTCACCGGCAGGCGCAGGCGGATCAGGTCGTCATAGCGGATGCGGCGGTGCCCGCGCATGGCAATCATCTTGTCCACGGTTTTCACGCCCAACCCCGGCACGCGCAGGAGCATGTCACGCGAGGCCTTGTTGACGTCCACGGGGAACTGCTCGCGATGGCGTAGCGCCCAGGCCAGCTTCGGATCGACATCGAGCGAGAGCATGCCATCGTCACCCGGCGGCGCGATTTCATCCGCGCCGAAGCCGTAGAAGCGCATCAGCCAGTCGGCCTGGTAAAGGCGATGCTCACGCACCAGCGGCGGTGGCTTCAACGGCAGGATCTTCGAGGCATCGGGGATCGGGCTGAAGGCGGAGTAGTAAACCCGGCGCAGTCGGTAGTTGGTATAGAGGTTGGTGCTGGCGGTGAGCACATCGCGATCGCTCGCCGCATCGGCGCCGACGATCATCTGCGTGCTTTGGCCCGCCGGCGCGAAGCGTGGCGCCTTCTTCTCCGCCTTCGCCTCGTCGATCGACAGCCGCAGCCGGCCCATCGCGCTGCGGATATCGCCCAGGTGCTTCTCCGGCGCCAGCGATTTCAAGCCACCCTCGGTCGGCATCTCCACGTTGATGCTGAGGCGATCGGCCCAGCGGCCGGCCGCATCGATCAGTTCCGGCGAGGCGTCGGGAATCGTCTTCAGGTGGATATAGCCGCCGAACTTGTGATCGACGCGCAATGAGCGTGCCACGCGCACCAGCTGTTCCATGGTGTAGT
Source organism: Luteibacter sp. 621 (assembly GCF_050435445.1). Classification (NCBI taxonomy): domain Bacteria; kingdom Pseudomonadati; phylum Pseudomonadota; class Gammaproteobacteria; order Lysobacterales; family Rhodanobacteraceae; genus Luteibacter; species Luteibacter sp. 621. The sequence goes on from NZ_JBNDKI010000017.1 coordinate 13,937, forward strand.
CGGGCGACTGGATGATGCCCGAGGACAGGAACAGGCCTTCGATGTAGTTGCGGCGGTAGAACTCCAGGGTGAGGTTCACCACTTCCTCGGCGGTGAACCGCGCGCGCGGCACGTTGCTGCTGCGTCGGTTCACGCAGTACGCGCAGTCGTACACGCAGAAGTTCGTCAGCAGGATCTTCAGCAAGGAAATGCAGCGCCCATCCGGCGCGTAGGCATGGCAGATACCCATGCCCTCGGTGGACCCGATACCGCCGCTCGCGAGTGAGTTGCGGCCCTTCCCACCACTCGACGAGCACGAGGCATCGTACTTGGCGGCATCGGCCAGGATGGCGAGTTTCTGGGAGATCTTCATAGGGACCCTTATGGTGCCCCGATCCTCACCAACCCGTGTGAAGACGCGCGAACGAAAAGCTATCGACGAGCGTCACGTCCCGGCCGACTGACGATCGACACACATCCTCCGGCGCTTCACGTCGATAGTAAGGCTGTGCTCGCGCAGAAACCCGGCACCAAGCACGCCGCCGATCGTGTCCGGCGAATCCGGCAGGAAGGTCGCATCCTTGATCGGATACGTCGCGCCACCGAGACTAACCACCACAGGGCCCGTGGTCGAGCGGAACGATGTAGACGCGCCGGCAAGGTTCGCCCTGGCAGACCCGAGCGGCGGAAGCACTGACCGTAACGTCGCATAAAGCCCGCCCATGCCCAGCAAGCTTGGCATGGCCCCTGTATCGACGGACAACGTGGTGTCTGCATTGCCCACCTTCGCCGGGAACGTCAGCCGCATATCCAGATAGGGGTTGGTGTGCAACGTGAGAGGAAGCCCCTGGTCGCAGCTTTCCGGCGCCAAGTTAACGGCGTCACGAGATACGCTGACACCGTCTTGACTGAGCAGCATGTGTGCGCCAATCGTCGCGTCAAACCCTGTATTTGCTGGAGTCACGCTGACTAGATAATCATGCCAGGTGATGTTGGCAAACGTCAGATTCTTCGCCACGCCGAGCTGACGTCGGCTTGCCACGAGCACTACCGAATACGGTGAATCCAGCCCGCTCTCCGTTCCCGGAATCGAGTCTACTCTAGCCTTCTTCGCGCCAGCCTCTGTCAGCAGTAGACCGCCGCTATAGCCAAGATCGATCATTGCGCGGAGCTTCGTACCGTTAACGAGGACGTCGGCCGTCAGAAATTCACCGCCGCTGCCGTCGCGGGAGGCTTCGAACGATGCCGGTGCAACCAATCGACCGCCGGGTACGGAAACCTGCGTCGTCGGGCCATTCGCCGCGAGCCGTCGGATCCCGCTCATGTCGCGGCCGCTCGTCCCGCTGCCAGAAATACCCTGGAATTTCGCAAGCGCAGGCAGGCCGATGTCGTTCGCCCATACGGCGCTCTCCGCCCATGCACGGGGATCACCATCGGCCATCGTCGCGCCCGACAGAAACATGTTGCACAGCATGGTGAGTTTAATGGCCGCTGGTGCCTTTTCCATGACCGCTTGCCCCGCGTCCCTGCACGATTTCGCCGCTTTGGCTGTGGCGCGGATGTCGCCCTGGAGTGCCGACAACGCTGTTTGCCTGACTTGGGGTGGGGCCTTCATTTTGTCTAGTGTCCCCTGCAGCAAAGTCAAGTCGCCCTGCATAATCGCCCACGTAATGCCAGTATCGTCCAACAACGACGGAACCTTGGCCGTCGCAACCGCGTGACCCGTGGCGAGGAGCGAGGCGAGGACGACACAGTACCGAACAAACGCAAAGACTTTCATCACCGGGGCCATCCAGACAGGAAGCATGAGTGGGACGGCCGGACAGCCGGCCGCCCCTGTTACTCAGAAGTGGTAAGCGACGTTAATGGAAACCGAAGTATTGTTGTTGCCGTAGGACGCCGAGAACGAGATATCGAGGTGCCCCGTGCTATCCATTACGCCGAGATAATAGCCACCGTGGCCATCCGCCGTCGCCTCGCCAATCAGACTACCGGATTGTGCATAGAAACCAAGCGTCAAATCAGCGTTCTGCATCACAGAGACGACTCCATAGGTTGTGGAGTGCACCTCAAAACCAGGCAGCAACACCGCATGGTTCGGAGTTACCTGTACGGAGTCAGTCCAACTGGACGCGCCGCCCGAGCCACCACCGCCACCATCACCGCCGCTACTCGGGGGTGGATTATCGCTCGTCGGATTACCAGAAGGATCAGGGCCGACCGTCGCTGTGACGGTTACGCCGTCGTCTTGTGTCTTCGCGGCTCTGCCGCCTGCGATCAAGTACAGTTCCTTACTGCTCAAGTCCCGCGTACGTGTTGCTCCAGATGTGCCCATTCCCCATGGGCAGGGCCCTGCAGAGGTTGCAGGAATTACCAGGAATTCGGCCCGTGACCAGATTGCTTCCAGTGAGACATCATTCCGATTGCATCGCAGCACCAGCGAACCAAGGGTGACCACCGACCCAGCACCTGTGCCTGATGCAGTCGGATCTCGAACCCGTGCCTGCTCAGGTCCATGAAGTTCTTCAACGGGATGTAAGGAATATCGCGGTGCCTGAAGGCCTCGCGAAGCACCACGTTGAACAGGAGACGTGACGTTCGTCCGTTGCCATCACGAAACGGGTGCGCGGTCAGGAAAAGGCCCATAAATGCGGCCGCAACGAAGATTGGTGGGTCGATGTGAATGCGTTCTCTGAGGAAATCATGCAGCCACGCCAACTGATCATCAAGGTTCAGATAATCACTGAACATCCAGCTGACGCCATCGTCGCCGCGGACGGTGAAGACGTTAAAGCCGTCGCGAATGGGATTCTCTTCGCCCAACATCCCTGTCGCAGCACGTGCAAGCCCCGACTTGAATTCCTCGAAGCTACCCATCAACTGATGCCCGAAATGCGGACCAAGATTACTGGCACAGGCACGCTCTTGCATCGCGCTATCTAGCCTGTACGTCCGCCTCGGCCCAGTTGCGCGCACCCTGGCATTGGATAGCCGGTGCTCGAGCTTCTTGAGAGGCCCGGAGAACTCGAAGTCGTCCACATGGACTTCGCGCGTCCTCTCACCGAAGACTGGACGTAAGAAGTCGATCGGGATATCACCCAAATCCTCCAGCGCGGCGCACGATGCCTCAATATACAATCGCGAGGCTGGCGCAATGTCGATATAAGTGGGAGTCCGGAGTAGGCGTATGTGCCGATTACATATGGGAGCGCTCATGCCTCGACCTCGCTCTCGAGGCGTCCGCGAAGCTTTGCGGGCGCCAGCGAGCCGGCATGCATGACTAAGACCCGGTCCGCCCTTGCTAGAGTTTCCGGCCGGTGTGCAATGGCGATTACGGTAGGTCGATGCAGCTTGAATCGTTCGACTATCAGGCGCTCACGCTCGGCATCGAGGTGGCTTGTCGCTTCGTCAAGGATAAGGATGGGTGTCTTTCGATACAGGCAACGCGCGATGATCAGGCGTTGGCGCTGGCCACCCGATAACGTGTTACCCATGTCGCCCACGAGATTGTGGTAGCCCATGGGCATCCGCACGATATCGTCGTGAAGTTCCGCCGCGTGCGCAGCGGCTTGCACCAATTCAGGCGTGGCGGATTTGTCAAAGAAGCTTATGTTGTCCGCAACGCTTCCTGAGAACAGGCGGTCGTCCTGCATGACCGAGCCCATCATGTCCCGCTCCCTGCGCTTGCCAAAATGGCGGATGTTGATGTTGCCGATGTAGATCGCACCCATCTGCGGCTCGAGCATGCCGAGGATGAGCCTTGCAATTGTGCTCTTTCCGCACCCGGACGAACCCGTGATGGCCACAGATTCACCGGGGCCCACTTCGAACGAGGCATTGAACAAGATCCACGGCTCGTTCTCGGCGTAACGGAAACACACGTTTTCAAACCGGATGGAAGCGACGGGATCGGGACCTGCGTAGGTTCCTTCTTCGAATGGCTCAGGCGGTGTCAGTACGATATCGGCCAAGCGCTCTGCCTGGAGTCTCAACATGCGCAGCTGGATAAAGTAATCCACCAGGCTCGACCAGCGTTCGGAAAACTGATCGGCGTACGCTACGTAGGCCATCAGCATGCCGGCACTGAGACTTCCATCCAGGGCAAGCGATGCGCCCAACCAGATGACACCGATGCGCTGGGCGCCTGAGAAGAACGAACTGGCGGTGGTGAACGCCAGGTTGAGACGTTGTATGACGACTGACGTATTCAGTGCGTCGGCGGCGACGTTCATGAAGCGCGAAGTTTGGATGGAACCCTTGTTTTGCAGCCTGACGGTGCTCACCCCTCGAACGGATTCCATCAGGGTAGATTGCTGCTTCGCGTTGACGATAATCTGACTGAGATTTGCCTCCCGGTAGACTCTGAAGTAGAGCGTACGTATTACGGCGTAGGCAAGGGCTGCCGATACTGTTATGGCGGCAAGCGAAGCACTGTATACAACGAGCATAGCGAGCGTTAGTACCGCCATTACTCCGTCGAGCATGACACTTACAAATTGCGTGGTGAGCGTTTGCTGTATATTTGCGATCGATCCAAAGCGCGAGACGATGTCGCCGAGATGCCTCTTCAGGAAGTACTCTTGTGGCAGGCGGAGCAGATGCTGGAATACGTTTCCCGACCAATTGAGGTTGAACTGTGTCCCGATGAACGTCACAAGCCACGTACGGAACGACGTAAACACGACCTGGAAGATCAGGATCATCGAGAAACTGATACCGACTAGCGTAAGCAGATCGTGGTCGCCGTCAGCAAGAACCTGATCGACCACAGCCTGCGTAAGCTGAGGGGCTAACAGGGACAGCAGCTCGAGAAGACCTGCGAGCGCAAATAGCTGAAACAGGCTTCGCTTCAAGCCGTCGACCGATCCAGCAAGCCTGCGCAACGATATCGGCGGCGGCGGGACAGCCCTCGCGAATTGCGGACCAGCTGTAAGTTCCAAGGCGACCCCCGTAAAGTGACGGGATGCCTCCTCCAAGCGCAGCTTCCGGATGCCCACCGCTGGATCATGGATTGTGATGTAGCGCTCCGAGACCTGCACGAGGACGACAAAATGGTCCATATCCCAGTGGATGACACATGGAAGCCGCATCTTGCTGAGTTCGCTTAGTTCGACGCGGATGGGACGCGACGCGAAGTTCAGTACCCGTGCATGGTCGATGAGGTCCGCGAGGGAGAGCCCCTTGAGGGATGAGCTGAACATCGTGCGCAGCTTGGGCAGGTCAACATGTCCGCCGAAGTAGCCCGATATCATGGCAAGACACGCAAGCCCGCACTCTGCGGATTCGACCTGGCGGATCATCGGAACTCGTTTTCGTAGCCTGAAGTTAAGCAAGTCGTTCCAGGCCGCCGAGCGCTCCGTCGATTCAGGCTCACTCATGGCTTCCTTCCTCAAGGCTCTGGTGCCGCATCGCATAGAGAGGCGCGAACACCCATTCATAGAGATGACGATGGTCGAGAAGGAGATCAGCATCGACCGCCATGCCGGGACGCAGCGATTGTCGCTTCCCATAGGCATTGATGAACTGACTATCGAGCGAGACTTTAACTCGATACATCGCCTCGTCTGGCGCCTTCTGCTCACCGGTGATTTCTGTTACGGCCGTTGGCGTTAGCGCGCTGCGAGACACCTCGATGACCCGTCCCCTCGGGACGCCGAACTTCTGATAAGGGAAAGCCTGGTAGTGCATCGCGACCTGAGTGCCACGCGTCACGAAGCCGATGGACTTACTCGGAACAAGCATCTGTGCAATAAGCACGGCATCGCGAGGCATCAGCGAAACGACGTGCTGGCCGGTTTGCACTGTCTGCCCGACGTTAACAAGGATTGACGACACGACTGACTCCACCGGCGCGCTAATGACCGTAGCCCTGTCAGCTTCATTCTGTACAAGTGCTTGCTCGGCCTGGGAGAGCTGACGCCTCAACTCGTCGACCTTTCCCTGCGAGCTGATAGGCACCTGACGCTTCTGATCGCGCACAGAGCCAAGCTGCGCCTGCGTAGCTTCTCGCTGCCGGAGCAGGTCCTGGATCTGCGCCTCGGCGGACAACACGACGTCTTCCTGTTGCTGCAATTGGTACGCCGATACGTAACCTTTACCTGCGAGGGGCCGGATGTGCTCAAGCAGCTCGCGATCACTCTTGACCTGCTGACTGACAATGCCGATCTGGTGATCGAAACCCGATATCTGGCTTAGCAGACTTCCCTCCTGGCTCGAGAGGGCCACGATCTGCTCGCCGCGCAGTGCCAACTCGTCGCGAATCTCAGCATCCAGTCGCCCTTTCTGCGCAGAGAGTTCCGTTGAAACCCCAGCATCAGTGTAGCCCCGCAACTCACTGGTTCGCTCGCCAGAAAGAACAATGATGGGCTGGCCGGCGTTGACGATGTCGCCTTCCCTTACGAATATCTTTTGCACGGATCCTGGAATGCGCGCGGAGATATCGGTCAGGCCCGATGATGGAACCAACATTCCCTGCACGTGCTCTCGTCGCGTGTAGTGACCGAAGCACGCCAGCGCGATGAGGGAAGCACCAAGCACAATGGCCGCGGCGACCCACACGCGGTGCGATAGCGGTGTTGCAATTCGTACATGGCCGAGCCATGCGTAACTCTGTGCTTCGACCACTTCAGATCGAAATAGATCCGTCATATTCCGTGCTTTCGTCGCCCGTGACCCTGCAGATAGTGTGTAGAGCGAGCGAGCGTTTATGCAGGATTTTTCTGAAGTACGTGTAGGCGAAGGCCTACAGTAATTTGTTTCGATAGCGCAAGAACTCAACGAGTCATGCGCAAGATACATCGCGGCATCGCGGGCCGGATGTGGGAACTCTCTGATATTGTTATATTGATCTTCTTTTCGGAAGACCGCAGATAGTTACGAAGATGGAAAGTGTGCCAGCTTCTTCCGATTTCGTGCTGCGCGCCCTTTTTTCGGATGGACCATGTGCGCCAAGGGCTGCCATACCAATCGAGCCGCCAGTGAACGAAGAAAAAAATTTGAGAAGGCACTCATCGCATTATGATGCGAGCTGGCACTGCCACACGGCTAGTCGCCGTATTCCGCTGTATCGATCACCCCATGACCACGATGAACGCCGATCCTCGCCAACGCATCATCACGCGCATCCGCCAGGAGCCCGCCTTCGCCATGTCCCTGGTGGGGGAGTCGGTTGAGTTGCTCGCCGACGGCCATGCAGAGGAAGCGGGCTCGATTCTCCGGACGTTGGCGAATGCCGTAGGATTCAAAAATCTGGCACGCGCTACCGGCACTCATGCGAAGACGCTTCATCGTCAGCTGAGCCCGTCGGGAAATCCGACCATGAACGCCCTATCCCACATTTTGCGTGGCCTCACCCTACAGATCGCGAAGCGGCCCATGCGCATGAGCGTGAGCTTCGTCGACGCCGAAATCGCCTGACCCGGAATAGAACGCATGGACCTCATCATTCGCAACGCCGCCTTGCCTGATGGACGCAGGGACATCGATATCGGCATCAAGGACGGGCGCTTCGCGGCGATCCAGCCAGCGCTCCCAGCGAAAGGCGTGGAAGAAATCGATGCGCAGGGCCGTCTGGTCGCGCCGCCCTTCGTCGATGCGCATTTCCATATGGATGCCACGCTGTCGCTGGGCCTGCCGCGGCTCAACGCCTCGGGCACGTTGCTCGAAGGCATTGCGTTGTGGGGCGAGCTGAAGCCTGACCTGACGATCGATGCGCTGGTGAAGCGCGCGCTCGCCTATTGCGACATGGCGGTGGCGCAGGGCCTGCTTGCGATCCGCAGCCATGTCGATATCTGCGATGACCGCCTGCTGGCGACGGAAGCGCTGCTCGAGGTGAAGCGCAAGGTCGCGCCCTACCTGCATCTGGAACTGGTGGCGTTCCCGCAGGATGGCCTGCTGCGCGCGAAGACGGCGAAGGCCAACCTGGTGCGCGCGCTGGACATGGGTGTGGACGTGGTCGGCGGCATCCCGCATTTCGAGCGGACGATGGCCGATGGCGCGGAATCCATCCGCTGGCTGTGCGAGCTGGCGGCGGAGCGCGGCTTGCGCGTGGATATGCACTGCGATGAGTCCGACGACCCGTGGTCGCGGCATATCGAGACGCTGGCGGCCGAGACCGTACGTACGGGCCTGCAGGATCGGGTCACCGGTTCGCATCTGACCTCCATGCACTCGATGGACAACTACTACGTGTCCAAGCTGCTGCCGCTCATCGCGGAAGCCGGCGTACACGCGATCGCCAACCCGCTGATCAACATCACCCTGCAGGGCCGCCACGACACGTACCCGAAGCGTCGCGGCATGACCCGCGTGCCCGAGCTGCTCGCCGCTGGCGTCAATGTCGCCTTCGGCCACGATTGCGTGATGGACCCCTGGTACGGGATGGGCTCGGGCGACATGCTCGAGGTGGCGCACATGGGCCTGCATGTGGCGCAGATGACCTCGACCGCCGGCGTCGCGCACTGCTTCGATGCGGTGACGACCAACGCCGCGCGCGTGCTCGGCCTGGAGGGTTACGGCATTGCGCCGGGCAACCGTGCCGACTGCGTGCTGCTGCAGGCAGGCGATGCCTACGAGGCGATCCGGCTGAAGGCGAATCGCCTGCTGGTGGTTCGCGGTGGAAAAATTCTTGCCCGCTCACCTGAACGGCGCACCGAGCTGTTCCTTCCGGAAAGCCCGTCAAATCTGACACTTGAGTTTCGGCCTGGCTCGCTTTACTGAACGCGCGGGTTCAATAGCTGTCGCGTTACTTAATACTTTCGCGGATCTTTCAAAACCAAGCTCTTCCGTTCAGGTTTCCATTCCTAGGATGCGAATCGTCGGTCCCCTTCCTGCGGATCGTCACTGAGAGAGCCGTGATGAAAATGATGCTGCGCACCGCCCTCGCCGCCCTGGCGCTTGCTGCTACGACGGCAGCGGCTGCCGCTCCGGCCCCGGACCACGATCATGACCGCGACCGCCGCGGCCACGATGATCGCGGCCGTGGTGACTGGCACCACGACAACGGCTGGCACGGCCACCGCCCGCCCCCGCCGCCGCCGCGTTACTACGGCCACGGCTACTACCACGGCGGCCCTGGCTACTATCACCGCCCGCCGCCGCCCCCGCCGCCGCGCTATTACGGCCACTGGGAGCGCGGGCACCGCTACTACGGCCGCAACGTGGTCGTGTATGACTACGGCAGCTACCGCCTGCGCCAGCCGCCGCGCGGCTACCACTGGGTCCGTGAGAACAACGATTTCCTGCTGGTCGCCGTCGCGACTGGCGTGATCCTCGACATTGCCACCCGCTAAGCCGGAGAGACACTTATGAAGATGATTGGCAAACTTGCGTTCTGCCTCGTGGCCGCCGGCTCGATCGCCCCCGCCTTCGCGTGGGATCCGCCGCCCCCGCCGCACCATGACGATCGCGACCATCACGATGACCGCGACCACCACGACGACCATGGCCGCGACTGGCATGACGACCGCGGTGACCACCGCGGGCCGCCGCCGCAGCGCTATGCGCATCACGACTGGCAGCGCGGCCACCGTTACGACGGCCGCGTCGTTGTCGTGGACGACTGGCGCACCCGCCGCCTGCGCGAGCCGCCGCGTGGTTACCACTGGGTGCGCGATGACGACGATGGCCAGTTCCTGCTGGTGGCCGTCGCCACGGGCATCATCACGGACATCGTGCTGCAGAGCCACTAAGCACGTAGAAAACCTGTAGGAGCGGGGGGGGGGGGGGGGGGGGGCGGGGCCGGCCCCCCCCCCCCCCCCCCCCCCCCCCCCCCCCCCCCCCCCGCTCCTACAGGGGCCGGCACGCTCGGGGCCACATCACCCCTACCGCAGCGCACAACACGTTTCCCCGCCTCCCCTGCCTATACTCGGGGCGAGCCCTGCAAGGGCTCCCACAATTCGGGGAGGCTTCGATGCTGCAACAGTACGGTTTATGGATCGCGCTGGGATGTGCGGTCGTGGCGATTCTGTACGGCGCGTTTTCGGTCAGTTGGGTCCTGGCGCGTTCGCCGGGCAACGAACGAATGCAGGAAATCGCAGCCGCCATCCAGGAAGGCGCCCGTGCCTATCTCAACCGCCAGTACGCCACCATTGGCGTCGTCGGCATCGTGCTTTTCCTCGTTATCGGCATATTCCTCGATTGGGGTACGGCCATCGGCTTCGCGCTGGGGGCGCTCCTCTCGGGGGCCACGGGCTACATCGGCATGAACGTGTCGGTTCGTGCCAACGTTCGTACCGCAGAGGCCGCCCGGAGCGGCCTTTCTTCTGCCCTGGCGGTGGCGTTCCGCGGCGGCGCGGTCACCGGCATGCTGGTGGTGGGCCTGGGCCTGCTGGGTGTCGCCGGCTATTACGGCGTGCTCCTGCACATGGGCTACGAGCGTACGCACGCGCTGCACGCACTGGTCGGCTTCGCCTTCGGCTCTTCGCTCATATCGATCTTCGCCCGACTCGGCGGCGGCATCTTCACCAAGGGCGCCGATGTGGGCGCCGACCTGGTGGGCAAGGTGGAGGCCGGCATTCCCGAGGATGACCCGCGCAACCCGGCGGTGATCGCCGATAACGTGGGCGATAACGTCGGCGACTGCGCCGGCATGGCCGCGGACCTGTTCGAGACGTATGCCGTCACCCTGATCGCGACCATGTTGCTGGGTGGTGTGATGGCGACCGAAGTGGGTCCCTCCGGCGTGCTCTACCCGCTGGTGCTGGGCGGCGCTTCCATCGTGGCCTCGGTCATCGGCACGTTCTTCGTAAAAACCCGCGGCGGCAAGATCATGAATGCGCTGTACGCGGGCGTGTTCGTATCGGCCCTGCTCGCGGCCATCGCGTTCTGGCCGATCACGCAATCGCTGATGGCGGACTCCGCGTTCGGCGCCAATCGCCTGTTCGGCTGCGCGGTGATCGGCCTGGTGCTGACTGGCGCCATGGTGGTGATCACCGAGTACTACACCGCCACCGAGTACCGCCCGGTGCGCCATGTGGCGCAATCCTCGACCACGGGGCATGCGACCAACATCATCGCGGGCCTCGGTGTCTCGATGAAATCCACGGCACTGCCGGTGCTGGCGGTGTGCGCGGCGATCTGGGGCGCGTTCTCGCTCGCCGGGCTTTACGGCATCGCCATCGCCGCCACGGCCATGCTGAGCATGACCGGCATGGTGGTCGCGCTGGATGCGTACGGGCCCATCACCGATAACGCCGGCGGCATCGCTGAAATGGCCGAGCTGCCAGCCGAGGTGCGCGGGGTCACCGATCCGCTCGATGCGGTGGGCAACACCACCAAGGCCGTGACCAAGGGCTATGCCATCGGCTCGGCCGGCCTCGCCGCGCTGGTGCTGTTCGCCGACTACACCCACAACCTCAACCTGCACTTTGGCGGGGCGGATGTTCGCTTCGATCTCTCCAACCACTACGTGATCATTGGCCTGCTCATCGGCGGCCTGATCCCGTACCTGTTCGCCGCCATGGCGATGGAAGCGGTGGGCCGTGCGGCCGGCGCGGTGGTGGAAGAAGTCCGCCGGCAGTTCCGCGAAATCGCCGGGATCATGGAAGGCACGACCAAGCCGGATTATTCGCGCGCCGTGGATATGCTCACCCGCTCGGCTATCCGCGAAATGCTGGTGCCTTCGCTGCTGCCGGTACTGGTGCCGGTGGTGGTGATCTTCGGCTTCAAGTGGCTGGGCGGCCCCGAAGCGGGTGCGCAGGCGCTGGGTGGCGTGCTGATCGGCACCATCGTCACCGGCCTGTTCGTGGCCATTTCGATGACCACCGGCGGCGGCGCCTGGGATAACGCCAAGAAGTACATCGAGGATGGCAACTTCGGCGGCAAGGGCTCCGATGCGCACAAGGCGGCCGTCACCGGCGATACCGTGGGCGATCCGTACAAGGACACCGCCGGCCCCGCCGTGAACCCGCTGATCAAGATCATCAATATCGTGGCGCTGCTGCTTATTCCTCTGCTCTGAGGTGCAGCCCATCGCGCGCAAGCGCGCTCCTACACGAGCCTGCGCAGGCCTCGTGTAGGAGCGTGCTTGCACGCGAAACGCCCCCGATCACCCCGGACCGAAGCGGCATTTGTAGGAGCGCGCTTGCACGCGAAACGCCCCCGATCACCCCGGACCGAAGCGGCGTTTGTAGGAGCGTGCTTGCACGCGAAAAGCCAACGAAGCGTGGACGCGGGCGCCTATATGAAGGAAGTCATGGCCCGTAAGCCCACCCCGCTAGGGTAAGGTCCTCAGGTGATTTTTCGCCCAAGGACCACCCGCCCATGCACCGACGCTGGATTGCGCTGGCCATCGCCCTTACCTTCAGTGGCATGACCCAGGCACACGAACCGAACAAGACCCCCGCCGCCCCGGCCACCCAGGCCGCTGGCGATGACGAAAACCTCTGGCTCGACGACATCGACGGCGCGAAGCCGCTCGCATGGGTGAAGGACGAGAACGCGAAGACGGTGGCGACATACGCCTCATCGGACGAGTTCAAGACCCTCGATGCCCGCATCCTCGAGATGCTGGATTCCGACGCCAAGATCCCGATGGTCAACAAGATCGGCGATCACTTCTACAACCTGTGGCGCGACAAGCAGCACCCCAAGGGCATCTGGCGGCGCACGACCCTGGCCGAATACCGCAAGGAAAGCCCGGCGTGGGAAACCGTGATCGACGTGGATGCCCTCTCGGCCGCCGAGAAGGAAAACTGGGTGTGGCACGGCGTGCAGTGCCTGAAGCCGGATAACCGCCTCTGCCTGGTCTCGCTGTCGCGCGGCGGTGCCGATGCCGACGTCATCCGTGAGTACGATCTTTCCACCAAGCGCTTCGTGAAGGACGGCTTCAGCCTGCCCGAGGCGAAGAGCCAGGTGGCCTGGATCGACAAGGATCACCTGTTCGTCGCCACCGATTTCGGCCCGGGCAGCACCACCGATTCGAGCTACCCGCGCATCGTGAAGGAATGGAAGCGCGGTACGCCGCTGTCCTCCGCCACCACGGTGTACGAGGGCAAGAAGACGGATATGTCCATCTCGGCTTACCGCGACCTCACGCCGGGCTTCGAGCGCGAGTTCGTGATGCGCGCGCTGGAGTTCTACAGCAGCGAAACCTTCGTGCGCGGCACGGATGGCAAGCTCACCAAGGTCGATGTGCCCAACGATGCCGAGACCGACGTCGAGCGCGAGTGGCTGCTGATCGAGCCGCGTACCGACTGGAAGGTGGGCGGCAAGACCTACCCCTCCGGCTCCCTGCTGGCCACGAAGTTCGATGATTACATGGCGGGCAAGCGCGATATCACCGTGCTGTTCACGCCGGATGAGCACAGCTCGCTGGCCAGCCATTCGTGGACGAAGAACCACCTCATCCTGAACCTCATGCGCGATGTGGTCAGCGAGATCCAGGTGCTGACCCCGGCGACCAACGGCCCGTGGAAGAGCGAATCGCTGGGCGGTGCCCCGGCGCTCAGCACTATGGCCGCCAGCGGCATCGATGCGGACGAGGGCGATGATTACTTCCTCACCGTCTCCGGCTTCCTGCAGCCCACCACGCTTTACTACGGCGTGCTTGGCAAGGGTGGCCAGGACGCGCTGAAGCACACCCCGGCGTTCTTCGATGCCTCGAAATTCACCGTGAGCCAGCACTTCGCCACCTCGAAGGACGGCACCAAGGTGCCCTATTTCGAGATCGCGCCGAAGACCATGAAGGCCGACGGCACCAACCCCACCCTCGTGTACGGCTACGGCGGCTTCGAGATCTCGCTGCAGCCGGCCTACCTGGCAGGCCCGGGCCGCTCGTGGCTGGAGAAGGGTGGCGTCTACGTCATCGCCAATATCCGTGGCGGCGGCGAGTACGGCCCGCGCTGGCACCAGGCGGCGCTGAAGGCCAACCGCCCGCGTGCCTACGAGGATTTCGCAGCCGTTTCGCAGGACCTGATCGACCGCAAGATCACCACGCCGAAGCACATGGGCATGATGGGCGGCAGCAACGGCGGCTTGCTGGCCGGCAATATGCTGACCAAGTACCCGCAGCTGTACGGCGCGGTGGTGAGCCAAGTGGCCCTGCTGGACATGAAGCGCTACCCGCACATGTCGGCCGGCGCCTCGTGGATGGCCGAGTACGGCGACCCGGACAAGCCGGAGGAATGGAAGTACATCCAGACCTTCTCGCCGTACCACAACCTGCACAAGGGCACCCATTACCCGGCCGTGCTGTTCACCACCTCCACCCGCGATGACCGCGTGGGGCCGGTGCACGCCCGCAAGATGGCCGCCCGCATGCAGGCCATGGGCTTCGATGCCAGCTTCTACGAGAACATCGAGGGCGGCCACGGCGCCGCGGCGGATAACAAGCAGGCCGCCTTCATGAGCGCCCTGGCCTACACGTACCTCTGGGACCACCTGAAATAAGGCCCCGGCCCGGGGCCGTTCCGGGGGCTGAACGGCCCCGGACGGTCCCCGCGCCCCGTCCGCCCGCGTTCTTGTATCCTATTGGGCTGCTTCACTATCCCAACTGCATCAAGGAACGCCCATGGGCCTGCACCTCGTCCCCGCCGGCAAGAATGTGCCGGACGAAATCAACGTCATCATCGAAATCCCCAAGGACGCCGAGCCGGTCAAGTACGAAGTGGACAAGGACAGCGGCGCGATCTTCGTCGACCGCATCCTCTCCACCCCGATGCGCTACCCGTGCAACTACGGCTACGTGCCGGGCACCCTGGGTGGCGACGGCGACCCGCTGGACGCCCTGGTGATCCTGCCGCTGTCGCTCGTGCCGGGCTCGGTCATCCGCTGCTACCCGGTCGGCATGCTGAAGATGTCCGACGAAGCCGGCGCTGATGAAAAGCTGGTCGTGGTCCCGGTCGAGAAGGTGTTCGCCGGCTACGCCCACATCCGTGACATCAAGCAGGTGTCCGGCCACTGGCTGGAGCGCATCGGCCACTTCTTCGAGCACTACAAGGATCTGGAGAAGGGCAAGTGGGTGAAGGTGGAAGGCTGGGTCGGCGCCGAAGAGGCCAAGGCCGAGATCAACGCCGGCATCGAGCGCTACAAGGCGTCCAAATAAACAAGGCGATGTAGGAGCGTGCTTGCACGCGAAAAGCCAACAAAGCGGTGATGCGGCACGCCCGCCTATCCGTCTTCGCTAGCACCCATCGCGCGCAAGCGCGCTCCTACAGAAAGCAAGAGGCCCGCTGTGCGCAGCGGGCCTTTTCTTTTAGCCGCGGCCTAGCAGGCCGCGCAGGTCGATAATGGCCGCGTTGGCACGCGAGATGTAATTCGCCATCACCAGTGAGTGGTTGGCGAAGAAGCCGAACGGCGAGCCGTTGAGCACCACCGGGCTACCCAGCGATTTCTGCGACTCCTCGAGCTCGCGGATCACCTGCTGCAGGCTGGCATCGGCGTTCTTGCTGCGCAGGATCGGGCCGAAGTCGTGGCGGATGGCCTTGAGCTGTTCCAGCAACGTCCACGTATAGCCGCGCGCTTCGTAGAAGTTATCGTCGATCTTGTTCCAGGGCGTCTTGACGTAGACCGCCTTGGACGCACCGGCATTTCCGGCCACGTCCGCGTTGGGCGCCGCATCCACTTTCAACTGGCCGACGCTGGCGGAAAGGCGCTGCGACAAGGACCCTAGCCGTGCGGACACCGTTTGCAGGTAATCGGCGAGGTTATCGGCGCGCGCATAGAAATGCGCATTGCCATCTTCGGCATCGCTCAGGCGGCCGAGGTAATCACTGAGATCATCCACGGCTTTGCCGTATTGCGATTCCGAGCTGGGAAACAGCCAGCGATCGTTCGGGCTGTTGAGCAGCGGATCGGCCTCGCCGAGCGCCTTGTCCTCGGTGGACTGGGTTTGCGAGCGGCTGAAGTCGTTACGCAGCGCGCGGGCCAGGTCGCGCGAGGCGGTCAGCGAGCCAAATTCCCAGTTGGGAATGTTGTCCATGAACGCGCCGGGCGGGAACTTGTCGTTGCTGAGGTAGCCGCCCCGCTTGTCCATCAGCGTATCCACCGAGCGGATCAGCGTGTAGGTGGTGACCGCGCCGGTGCTCATGGGCCGGCCGATATCCTTCATGTGGGCGGTGGTGACCTGCACCGGATCGAACTGCGCCGGCTCCTTGTCCCACCACCACATAAAGAACAGCAAGAGCAGCACCAGCACCGCGACAGGCACGGCGATAAGCAGGCTGAGCGGGCGGCGCCTGCGGCGGGGCGCAGGCGATGGGGCGGCGGTCGCGTTCATGCTGATCCTTCTCCGGTGCGAGCGATGCCCCAAGCTTACCTAATCAGTGCTTCGAGGGTTTCGCCGGTTCGCCCTTCTTACCCAGGTTTTCCAGCAGCGTGGCCATGTCCTCGGCGTGTTCTTCTTCCTGCGCCAGGATGTCTTCCATGATCCGCCGGGTGGTCGGGTCGTCGTCGCCAATGTAATTCACGATCTCGCGGTAGCTATCGATGGCGATGCGCTCGGCCACCAGGTCTTCCTTGATCATGTCGACCAGGTCCACGCCTTCCACGTAATCGGCGTGGCTGCGTGAAAGCAGGCCTTCCGGGCTGAAATTGGGCGTACCGTCGAGCTGGGTAATGCGCTCGGCGATACGGTCCGCGTGCTCCTGCTCCTGGGTTGCGTGCTCCAGGAATTCGGCCTTCACGCTCTGCGAATGAATACCCGGTGCCATGTAGTAGTGGTACTTGTAGCGGAGCACGCAGACGATCTCGGTAGCCAGTGCTTCATTGAGCAGTTTGATCACCGTCTCGCGGTCGGCGCGGTAACCGGCGGTCACCGCGCCCTTATCGATATGCTCGCGGGCACGCTTACGGATGTTCTCAATATCGCTCACAAAGGGTTTCACGCTGGCCATTGCCTGTGCTCCATGGAAGGGGAGTTGGGTAGGGCCACGACGGTAGGGCGGGCGCCGAAAAAACGGGGTGAAGGCGGGTTAATGCGACGCATTAACCCATGTAGGAGCGCGCTCGCGCGCGATGCTCCTACGCCTTGCCGTAAACCTCACCGCCCTGGGCACGAAACTCCAGCGCCTTTGCATCCATGCCCGCGGCGTAGTCACGCACATCCTGGGTAATCTTCATCGAGCAGAATTTCGGGCCGCACATGGAGCAGAAGTGCGCGCTCTTGTGCGCATCCTTCGGCAAGGTCTCATCGTGCATGGAACGCGCCTTCTCCGGATCCAGGCCCAGGTTGAACTGGTCGTCCCAGCGGAACTCGAAACGCGCCTTCGACAGCGCGTTATCGCGCACCTGTGCACCCGGGTGCCCCTTGGCGAGATCGGCCGCGTGCGCGGCAATCTTGTAGGCAATGATGCCATCGCGCACATCCTGCCGGTCCGGCAGGCCAAGGTGTTCCTTCGGCGTGACATAGCAAAGCATGGCCGTGCCGAACCAGCCGATCATGGCGGCACCGATCGCACTGGTGATGTGGTCGTAGCCGGGCGCGATATCGGTGGTGAGTGGGCCCAGCGTGTAGAACGGGGCTTCATGGCATACGGCCAGCTGGCGGTCCATGTTCTCGCGGATCAAGTGCATCGGCACGTGGCCCGGGCCTTCCACCATGCACTGCACGTCGTGTTTCCAGGCCACTTTGGTGAGTTCGCCCAGCGTATCGAGTTCACCGAACTGCGCGGCATCGTTGGCATCCGCGATCGAACCCGGGCGCAGGCCATCGCCCAGGCTGAAGGACACATCGTAGGCCTGCATGATCTCGCAGATGTCCTCGAAGTGCGTGTAGAGGAAATTCTCGCGATGATGCGACAGGCACCACTTGGCCATGATGGAGCCACCGCGCGAGACGATGCCGGTGACGCGGCCGGCGGTCAGCGGCACGTAGCGCAGCAACACACCCGCATGGATGGTGAAGTAATCCACGCCCTGCTCCGCCTGCTCAACGAGCGTGTCGCGGAAGATTTCCCAGGTCAGGTCCTCGGCCACCCCACCCACCTTCTCGAGGGCCTGGTAGATCGGCACGGTGCCGACGGGCACGGGCGCATTGCGCAGGATCCACTCGCGGGTCTCGTGGATGTGCTTGCCGGTGGACAGATCCATGATCGTGTCGGCGCCCCAGCGGATCGCCCACACCAGCTTTTCCACTTCCTCGGCGATGCCGGAGCTCACGGCGCTGTTGCCGATGTTGGCGTTGATCTTGGTGAGGAAGTGCCGGCCAATGATCATCGGCTCGGCTTCGGGGTGGTTGATGTTGGCGGGGATGATGGCGCGGCCGCGGGCCACTTCGTCGCGGACGAACGCCGGCGTGATGGCGGCGGGCAGGCGGGCGCCGAAGGCTTCGCCCGGGTGCTGGGTGCGCAGGCCACTGGTCGCGGCAAGGGCTTCCAGCCGCTGGTTTTCACGCAGGGCGATGAACTCCATTTCCGGCGTGACGATGCCGCGCCGGGCGTAGTGCATCTGGGTGACATTGGCCCCGCGCACGGCCCGCAGGGGTGCTCGCTGGGCAGGAAACCGGATCGCGTCGAGACGGGCATCGCCGGCCCGCGAGCGGCCAAAGGTGGATGAGAGGCCATCCAGCCGGCTCACATCGCCGCGCCCGGCGATCCAGTTGGCGCGCAGCGGCGGCAGCCCGGCGGCCAGATCCACGGTGTAGCCGGGGTCCGTATAGGGGCCTGAGGTGTCGTACACGACGATAGGCGGGTTGTCCTCGCCACCGAACAGGGTGGGCGTGGCGGCCTGGGTGATCTCGCGCATGGGCACGCGCAGATCGGGACGGCTGCCGGTCACATGGACCTTGCGCGATCCCGGGAGGGGGGCGGTAACGGAGGCGGACAGCTCGCGGGCGGCGCGGGCGAGGTCTTCGGAGATGGCATTCATCGGCTTCTCGACTCAGGTTGAGGGAGAAGCGGACGCGCCGCCACGGGGCACCGGCGCGCATACGCGCACGGCGACCGTGGACAAAGCTTCCTACGCCGGTACTGACCGGATCAGGTTCAAAGGGACTCTCTCAGCCTGCGCACTATGCGCCGGCACCCCCGCTTCGGGGCTGATTCAAGCACGAAGCGGGGAGGAACGCGAGGCTTAACCGCGCGGCGCGTAGGCGCGCATGAACATCTCGACCGCGGCGAGGGCGTTGTTCTTCACCTCTTCGGCGAACTGAACGGCGCAATCCTCGCAGCCAAACAGGCGGCGGATGAGCAGATCGCCCTTGAGCAGGGCCAGGAACTGGGTGGTGGCGCGGCTGACATCGGGGATCTCGAGCTGGCCGCGCTCGGCGGCATCGCCCAGCAGGCGGCTCATCAGCTTGTGCATGCGCACCGGGCCCTCTTCCCATACCAGGCGGCCAAAGCGGGGGTTACCGCCCGACTGGCAATCGGAAAGGATGGCGCGGAAGGTGCCCACGGATTCCGTGTTGGTTTCCATGGCCGCGTGGCGGCTGGCGATATTGGTCAGCGTGGCGCGAATATCGGCGCCGGCGCTGAAATCGAACAGGTCATCGGGCAGGCGTTCCTGCACGTGGGCGCGGATGACCTCGCGGAAGAGGTTGTCCTTGTCGCCAAAATGGCTGTAGACGGTGAGCTTGGACACACCGGCCGAAGCCGCGACGGCATCCATGCTGGTACCGGCGAAACCGCCCTGGGTGAAGAGCGCCTTGGCGGCATCGAGGATGGCCGCGCGCTTCTCCATGTCTTTCGGACGCCCCGGGCCCTGGGTCTTCATTTTCGGGCTGGCGTTCATGGCTGCACCTTCACAAACAAAAGTTATGACTTTATTATACGCGGCGGTTCAGTTATTTCCAGCATGGCGCGTATCTTTTTGTCGCGACAGCAAGTGGGAACACGAGCGGAACCGCCGTCCTACCTTAGAATGATGTGGGGCCGCGTGCCCGCGGTCTCCATGGCTACCCGGCCCCGCCCCCCGCCTGCCATTCAGCCGGCATGGGGTTCAGCCTTTGGGGGTGACTTACGTCAGCCCCGGGCGGTGACTTCCGGCACTTCGCCTGAAAGCACCGGGACCGCAGCCTTTGCACATCAGGAAAAGCGGCTTGTAACCCGTTATCCTTCCGAATCTTTTTTCAGCTTTTCGTACGGGATTGAACACCATGGCGATGAATTTCGAGCAGGCCCGCCAGAACATGGTCGAGAACCAGGTCCGCCCCTGGGAAGTGCTGGAGTACTCGGTACTCGACACCCTGAAGGCGATCCGCCGCGAGGATTTCGTGGCCCCGGCCCACCGCAATGTCGCCTTCGCGGACCTGAACCTGCCCCTGGGGCATGACGAGGTCATGATGAAGCCGGTGATCGAGGGCCGTGTCCTGCAGGCCGTGGCGCTGACCAAGACCGATGAGGTCCTGGAAATCGGCACCGGCTCGGGCTACCTCACGGCCTGCCTGGCCAACCTGGCCGGCAAGGTAACCAGCATCGATATGCATGCCGATTTCGTGGAAGCCGCACGCCAGCGCCTTTCGGCCGCCGGCGTGGCCAACGCCACGGTCGAGGTGGCCGAGGCGGTCAACGGCTACACCCCGGCCGGCGTTTTCGACGTCGTCGTGGTTACCGGTGCGGTCCACGCGGTTCCCGAGAAGTTCGTACGCTGGCTGAAGCCGGGCGGCCGCATGTTCGTGGTCCGCGGCGATTCGCCGGCGCAGACCGCGGTGCTGCTCACCCACGAGGGCGAGGGCCGCTACCGCGAGGAATCGTTGTTTGAAACGGACCTTCCCTACCTGGCGCATGCCGCGCCGGTGAAGCGCTTCGTGCTCTGACTTTTACAAGATCCCCCCATCACCCACGAGGCGAACCCATGCGCTTGAAGCTACTCACCGTTGCGCTGGCCCTGGCAGCGGCACCCTTCGCCAGCCATGCCGAAGACCTGCTTGATGCTTACCGCCAGGCCCGGGCGAACGACCCTGTGCTGTCGCAGGCCGATTCCACCCGCCTCGCAACCGGTGAGGGCGTGACCCAGGCCCGTGCGCTGCTGCTGCCCCAGGTCAGCGCCCAGCTCAGCCTGGTCCAGACCGACCCGAATGGCCCCACGCGCGAGCCGATCTACGGCGCCGATGGCACCACCATTACCGGCTTCACGGGCGATATCGGCCACAGCCGCACCCGGACCACCAGCGCCACGGTGAGCCAGAGCGTGGTCGATTTCAGCAAGTACGCCGACCTGAAGGCCGCCCGTTCGTCGGCGGATTCGCAGAACGCCACGTACGATGCCGCGCTGCAGGCGCTGTCGACGCGCGTGGCCACGGCGTACTTCCAGGTGCTCACCAACGATGACGCGCTGACCTTCCAGAAGGCCAACGAGCAGGCGCTGGCCCGCCAGCTGGAACAGGCGCAGCAGCGTTTCGACGTGGGCCTGTCGGCGATCACGGACGTGCAGGACGCCAAGGCGCAGCACGATACCGCTGTGGCCCAGGTGATCACGGCGGAGAACACGCTGGCCGATTCGCGCGAGGCGCTGACCCAGATCACGGGCCAGCCGGCCGATAACCTGAAGAAGCTGCGCGAGCAGCTGCCGATGGATCCGCCGAGCCCGAACGATGCGCAGGCCTGGGTGGCCGAAGCGGTGAAGACCAGCCCGACGATCATTGCCGCGCAGTACAACGTGGATTCGGCCGAACACAGCATTTCGTCGGCACGCGCTGGCCATCTGCCGACGCTGAACGCCACGCTGGGTTACAGCAAGGCGACGCAGTGGAACCAGAACGCGGGCGTGGCCTCTACCTCGGGCACGCTGAGCTCCAACGGCCGCGGTTCCACCTCGGTGGGCCTGACGCTGGATGTGCCGATTTTCTCGGGCGGTGCCACGCAGTCGCGCGTGCGCCAGTCGATCTACCAGCGCGATGCGGCGCAGGATTCGCTGGAGACCGCTCGCCGCCAGGTGGTGCGCGATACGCTGAATTACTACCGTTCGGTGGTGGCTGGCATCAGCAAGGTCGAGGCGACGAAGGCGGCGGTGGAGTCGGCGGAGAGCGCGCGTGATGCGACCCAGGCCGGTTTCGAGGTGGGTACGCGTACGATCGTGGACGTGCTGATCGCGCAGCAGAACCTGACGTCGGCACTGAGCGATTATTCGCAGGCGCGCCACCAGTTCGTGCTGGATAAGCTGCTGCTGAAGCAGACGGCGGGCACGGTGGACGTGAAGGACCTGGAAGCGGTGAACTCACTTCTCCAGTAAGAAACGCCGTAACGTAAACGACCAGGAAAAAGCCCCGGCCTGTCCGGGGCTTTTTTTGCCTTATCGACGGGCGCCTGCGGTGAACGAAGCGGTGGATACCCGAGGTTTCAAGGAGCATCGCCCCACACCGATTGAAGGCGTTCGCCTACAGCACCGGCCCACATGCACCTTCATCCTTTGCATGCCCAATGACGGGCCAAGCGCCACTACCCAAGGAAGGAACACCATGAAAGCCATCATCCCCCTCGGCCTCTTCGCCCTGCTGACCGCAACCCAGGCGATGGCCTCGGCACCGTCCATCCAGCGCGACACTGTCGAACGCCTGCGTGGCGGCCTAAACGGTACGGATGTCAGCACCATGCAGCGCCAGCTCCAGAACGCCATGACGGCTGATTGCCAATCCACCGGCGGCAAGGTGCTCGGCTTCTCCACGGAGACACTCGAACGCGGCGACGGCACCTACGAGGTCATGGCCGAACTTACCTGCAGCATGTCGTAAGCGAGGTCACTCCTGCAGCAGGGTATCCACCAGCTTCATGACCTTGCCGACGGAGCCACGTTCGCTCTCGAACACCTGGCGCGCCGCCACGCCCATCGGCAGGCGGCGCGTTTCATCGCGCAGCAGCGACAGCACTTCGGCGCCGAGTTCCGTGCCGTCCTTCACCCGGTGGCCGCCGTGCTCATCGAGCAGGGCCTGGGTGATCTCCTCGAAGTTATATGTATACGGGCCCACGAGCACGGGCTTGCCCAGCGCGGCGGGCTCCAGCACGTTGTGGCCGCCGATCGAAACGAGGCTGCCGCCGACGAAGGCGACATCCGATGCCGCGAAGAAACGCAGCAGCTCACCCATGGAATCGATGACGAAGCACTGCGTGGACGGCCCGGGCACCTTGTCGGCGCTGCGGGTAGCCACGTTAAAGCCCAGGCTGCGCACAGCGCTTTCCACCGCCTTGAAGCGTTCCGGATGGCGTGGGGCGATCAGCAACAAGGCATCGGGCAGGCGGCGCATCACTTCGGTGTGCGCCTCGAACACGCACATTTCTTCGCCCTCGTGCGTGCTGGCGGCGATCCACACGGGCCGGCCGCTGCCCCACGCTTCGCGCATGGCTTTGCCCGCTTCCAGCGCCGCACTCGGCACCGGCATATCGAACTTCAGGTTGCCGCACACGGTGAGCTGGCTGGGCTCAGCGCCCAGCAGGCGGTAGCGGGCGGCATCGGTGCGCGATTGCGCGGCGATATGGCTTACGCAGCGCAACGCGCGGCGTACCAGCGAACTCATGCGCGCATAGCCACGCAGCGAGCGCTCGGAAAGGCGGGCGTTGGCGATGAGCAGCGGAATGCCGTGCCGGCGGCAGGCAAAATAGAGATTGGGCCAGATCTCGGTTTCGACGATCACCGCCAGGCGCGGCCGCGTATTGCGCAGGAACCGCTTCACCGCAAAGGGGAGGTCATACGGCAGGTACACGCTGTGCACTGCGTTGCCGAACAGCTGGCGTACGCGCTCCGAGCCCGTGGGGGTGACCGTGGTCACCAGCATGGGGGCGTGCGGGTAGGCCTCCATCAGTGCCTTGACCAGGGGCTCCGCCGCATTTACCTCGCCCACGGAGACCGCATGCACCCACAGGCACCCGCTCATCCGGGGGGCCTTGAAGCTGCCAAAACGCTCGCGCCAGCGCACGTGGTAATCGCCGTAGCGCATGCCGCGCGCCATCAGGCGAACCATCACCAGCGGCGTGAACAGGTACATGGCCAGGTTGTAGATCAGGCGCAGGAGCACGCTATCCCCGGGGTGGGCGGTTGGCCCGGCAGTATAGCCGCCCCGGTCCGCTACAATGCCCGGCCATGCCTGGTATGCCCCGCCCTACCCTGACCCGCTCGCTGCTCGCGCCCCGTAACTGGCCGGCGTGGCTCGGCGTGGGCGTGATCTGGCTGATAGCGCACCTGCCGTTCCGCTGGCTGATGGGCCTGGGCCGCCTGGCCGGCCGGCTTGCCCTGCGCCTGAACAAGGAGCGCCGGCGGATCGCGGCCACCAATATCGCCTTGTGCTTTCCCGAGCTATCGCCGGATGAGCAAAAGGCGCTCGTCCGGGCCAACCTGTGCGATGTGGGCATGATGCTGGCCGAGTTCGCGTTGGGCTGGATGGGCTCGGACAAGGCGATCGCCAACGTACCCGTCACCCTTGAGGGGCTGGAGCACCTGGAAGCGGCGCGCGCCGCAGGGCGTGGCGTACTGCTGGTGGGCGGGCACTTCTCGCACCTGGAACTGTGCGCCCGCCTGGTCTCGCAGCGCATCCGTATCGCTGGCATGTACCGGCGCATGGATTCGGATGTGTTTGAGTTCGCCGTGCTGCGCTCGCGCCTGCACTACGCCGCGGCCATGTTCGAGAAGGACGATATCCGCGGCACGGTGAAATACCTCAAGGCCGGCGGCACGCTGTGGTATGCGCCCGACCAGGACATGCGCAGCAAGGACAACGTGTTCGCGTCGTTCTTCGGGGTAAGGGCCGCCACCATCACGGCGACGCACCACCTCGCGCGCCTTTCCAACGCCGTGGTCATCCCGTTCTACCACCGCAGGCTGCCGGATGATTCCGGCTATGCCATGCGCCTGGGCGCACCGATGGACGATTTCCCGTCGAAAGATGCTGCGCGCGATACGGAACGAGTCAACGCGCAGATCGAGCAGATGGTGCGCGAGGCACCGGAGCAATACCTGTGGGTGCACAAGCGATTCAAGACGCGCCCGCCGGGTGAGCCGAAGATTTATTGAGGCGCACCACGCGCAGGCGCGACCATCCGGTACAAGCCAGCTTTCGTGGGACTTTCCCGAAACTTTCTACGCGGCAACAGCGGCTAAATCGTCTGTTCTCACGAAAGTCAGGCGAAAATTTCACGGCGTAGAACGTCCGTCGATATCCATCGAGACGGACCCTCCCCATGCAATCGCTGTTTCGCTTCGCACGATCCCTGCACGGCCGCGCCGGCTGGCACAGCACGCGCTCGCATGCGCTTGGCGCTGTGCTCACCTATTGCGGCCGCTCGGTCAAACGGTGGCGCAAACACGATGCGTGGCTGGCCTTCCTCGAGTCACCCGC
The DNA here is from genome assembly GCF_050435445.1 of Luteibacter sp. 621. NCBI lineage: Bacteria > Pseudomonadati > Pseudomonadota > Gammaproteobacteria > Lysobacterales > Rhodanobacteraceae > Luteibacter > Luteibacter sp. 621. The sequence continues at coordinate 39,114 of NZ_JBNDKI010000017.1, forward strand.
CATGGCAGGGATAACCGAAGTGGACCGGGTGCTGCTCGAGCGCTACCAGCACCGCTACATCAGCAAGGCGTGGAGTGCGGAGCAGCGCCTGCAGGCGGTACGCGATCACTACGAGTTTGCCCTGGCCCGCTTTCCGCGCCAGCTCTTCCACATGCTGTACCGCGAACGCCAGGTGTTGGCCGGCAAGCTCACCCTGCGCGATGGCGGCAAGCTTTCCCTGTTGCTGAAGGCGCCCATCCGCCGCGGCCGCGAAGGCGAACTCAGCCTCTCGCTCACGGACGATGAAGGGCTGCAGATCTCCTACGTGCAGTTTTCCATCATCAACGGTGGCCGCACCATCGTCATCGGCTGCCTGCAGGGTGCGGCGAACGATGCGGGCCGCGAAGCCGTTCGCGACCTGACCAAACAGTGCCATGGGCTACGCCCGAAGAACCTGCTGCTTTCGATGGTGCGCGCCCTGGCCGATGCGTTCGGCATCGATGAAGTGCTCGGCGTGGGTAACGACCGGCATGTGTTCGCCGGCATCGCCAACAAGGTGAAAGCCGACTACGACGGGTTCTGGCTCGAGGCCGGCGGTGAGCTGGGCGATGCGGGCTTCTACCGGGTGCCGCCGCGCGATCCGCTGCGCCTTGAAGCGGAGGTGGAGAGCAAGCGCCGTAGCGAGTTCCGCCGCCGCGAGGCACTGCGCCACGAGGCGTGCGAACTAATCCTGGCGCCGTTCGGTTTCGACCGGCCGGCGCTGGCCGTGGCTGCGTGACACGCGGCGTTCGTAGAGCTTGGCGTACTTGAGGAACGAGTAGAACGCGTGCACGCGGGCGGCGATAAAGCCCGCCCACCCGCCACGCCAGTGGCCACGCAGGAAGTAATAGCGGCCGAAGGCGATGGTCGGGTACACCACCATGCGCAGGCGCAGCGCGCGCGGTTCGCGCGTGTGCCGGTCGCGTACCTGCAACGATGAATAGCGGTTCGCCTTATCGACGCGGCCGGCGATGTCGCGCTCGCCGTGGTGATCGATCACCACATCCAGCCGGCTGACCGGCCCATCCACCTCGACGCTCTCGTGCACTTCGTGGCCGCTCATGCGTGCGCGCTCGCGATCGAACAGGCGCACGTAGTGATTCAGGCGGGCCTTGCCGGGCTGCCAGCGCCAGAACACCCATTCGCGGCGGAGCAGTTCAAAGCCCGCGACGGACGGCGCGTCCAGCGCGGCCCGGATGCGCTCCGCCGCCCCGGGCGGCAGCGTTTCGTCGGAATCCAGCAGCAGCACCCAGCGGTTGAGCGCCAGCTGGATGGCGGCCTGTTTTTGTGCGCTATACCCGGCAAACGCCTGCACGTAAACGCGCGCATGTTCGCGCTCGGCGATATCGCGCGTGGTATCGGCGGAGCCGGAATCGAGTACCACGATGTCGTCGGCGAAGGCGACCGAGGCGAGGCATGCGCCAATCGTATCGGCGTTGTTGAACGTGGTGATGACGACCGATAGCCGCTCACCCGCCATGCGCTGGCACCGTATCGGGCAGGTCGGCATAGAGCGCGGCACACCACACGGCCAGCAGCCACGCGGCCAGCAGGCCCCACCATGCCGAGTAGAACGCCATGTGTGTATTCAGCGGGAACAGGATGGCAAACAACGCGACGGCAGGAGGGAACGCCCGGGCGCGGGCATCCGCACCCGCACGCCACCATGCGCGTAAGGCGACACCGGCGGCGGCGAACCATGCGAGCAGGCCCAGCGTGCCTGTTTCCGTGGCGACCTCCAGCAGTACCTGGTGTGCGTGGCAGGCGCCTTCGCCATCACCGCATTTCTCGATGGTGAGGAAGTGATCGCCTGGCGCGGCATACGCCGGGTAGGCCACGCGGAACCCACGCACGCCCACGCCGTTCACCGGGTGGCCGGCGTAAAGGCGAAGCGATGTGCTCCAGATAGCCAGGCGGCCGGTAAGGGCCGCATCCACGCCCTGGCTGGTACCGCTCAGGGCCGGCAACGTATGCGCAATGCGCTCACGGAACCGCGGGGATACCTGCCAGGCCAGCAGGCCCGCAATCACCAGGACCACACCGCCCGCGGCGCACGCGGCGGCGAAGCGCTTGAGGTTGCCGGCCTCGCGCCACAGGAACGCCAGCCCGACCAGGCCATAGCAGAGCCACGATGCGCGCGATCCCGACAGAAGCACCGGGCCCAGCGTCACGAGGTACGCGCCCAGCAGCGCCAGCCGGCCCCAGCGTTCACGCACGGCCCAAAGCAGGAACGGCGCGCATGCGGCAAGCGCCGGGCCCAGCTTGAGGTTATCGCTGCCGAAGATGCCGGAGAGCCGCTCGGCATTCGAGTGGCCAGCCACGCTGATACCGGTGAATGCCTGCATCCAGGCATCCAGCACCCAGATGGCGACCACCACGGCCGTGGCCATGTAAAGCGCACGCACCTTGCCCGGGCGGCGCATGGCAAAGCAGGTGTACACACCGAGCGGTGCGAAGCGAAGGATGCCGGCGACCGTTCCCCAGCTCTTGCCTGGCGCCACGGCATCGACGGCCGAGATGAGCGCGGCACCGGCGTAGGCGGCGAATAGCCACAGGAACAGCTTCGCGCCCGGGTGATAGCGGATCGCACCGGGCTCGCGCACCAGCAGCAGGAGGGCGCCGACGAGCGAAAGGAACACGCCCAGTTCCGCGCTGCGCCCGAACGGCAGCAGCGCCGGCACCAGCCAGATGGGAAGCAGCGGCGATCGCCAGCCGGCGCCCAGCGCCGCCTTCAGGCCCGTGCCGCTCACGCGGTCGGCACGCCTTCCACCACTTCGGCGTACAGCGCCAGCGTGGCGGACTGCATATCCACCAACCGGTAGCTGCGCGGCGGCGGGATGGGCGGTGCGAAACGCAGCAGCTCGGCCGCGCGCTCCACCAGTCGCTCGCGGTCGTTCAGGGGTACGCGGCCGGCGGGATAGAGCTCGGCAAGGAGCTCGCCGACACCACCGTGGGCGTAACCCAGTACCGGGCGGCACATGGCCAGGGCCTCCACCACCGTGCGCCCGAACGACTCCGGACGCTGGGAAAGCTGCAGCACCAGGTTGGAAATCGCGTACACATCGCGGATATCAGAGCGTGGCGGCGAAATCACGACCTTGGATTCGAGCCCGCGCTCCTTGATGAGCTGGCGCAGCTCGGCGATGTAGGTCTCGCGGCCCGGTTCATCCGCGCCCATCAGCAGCAGCCGCGCATCGATGGCCCGGCTTTGCAGATCCGCGATCAGCTCGATGGCATCGGCATGGCCCTTCAGGCGCGTACCGCGCCCCGGCAACGTGAGCAGCGGCGCGCCCTCGAGCTGTGGGAATTCTTCGAAGAACGCGCGCTGCCAGGAGTCGTCCGGACGGTAGCCGTACGGAAAGGCCTCGGTATCGATGCCGCGCGGCACCACGGTGATACGCGCGCTGGAGATATCTTCGGGGTAGTGGCGCAGCACGTAATCGCGCAGGGTCTGCGAGACGACGATAACGCGCTCACCCCGCAGCAGGATGCTGCTGTAGTGCCCCGGGCTGTTGAGCCCATGCACGGTGGTGACAAAGTGCGGGCGCGGCTTCACCCGGCGCATGGCCCACCAGCCCACCCAGGCCGGCAGGCGCGAACGCGCATGGACGATATCCGGCTTGAGCTCGCGCAGGATGCGGCGAAGCTTGCCGACTGTGAACAGGGTACGCAGCGATTTGTGGCCGATCGGCAACGTGATGTGCTGGCTGCCCTCGGCTTCCAGCTGCTCGACCAGGCGACCACCCGCGGAGACCACGATGGAACGATGCCCGGCCTCTACCAGCGCCTTGGCAATTTCCAGGGTCGAGCGCTCGGCGCCGCCCGAATGAAGGGCGGGTACGAGTTGTACAACGGTCATCGTCCGGGGTGGGAAGACGGTGGCCATGGCGCGGTCCGGTGGTGATGGGTTGGCGGGCGATGCGTGCAGCGAGCCCGCCCGGGCCGGTCAGTCTTTCAGTACGTAGGTGGCGCCACAGTACATGCACTTGGAGGTGCCGCCCTCGTCTTCGATGGGCAGGTACACCTTCGGGTGCGAGTTCCACAGGTACATGCCGGGCATGGGGCACGACAGCGGAAGATCCGCGTGGGTCACTTCGTAACGGTTTTCGGCGTTCGCCGGGATAAGCGGCGCGGCCGCGGGATTGGGGCGCATGGGTAAAACTCCGGGCGATGCGTTGGAACCGGGGATGGGGCGATGGTAGCAGGAACGCCATGGGGGGCGTGAAACCACAAAAAAAGGCCCGCTTGCGCGGGCCTTGCAGGAGCGCGCTTGCGCGCGATGGGGGCCGGGGGTGGCGGCTATTCCGTTCCGTTGGCTTTTCGCGTGCAAGCACGCTCCTACACGTAAGCCGCGAAGCGGCTTACTTGGCCGAGGCGTCGTGGGCTTCGGTGGTGATGCGGATCTTGATCTCGTCCGACACGTTCGGCACGTAGGCGCCCACGCCGAAATCCGAGCGCTTGATGGTGGCGGTGGCATCAAAGCCCACCGTCTGCACCTTCATCATCGGGTGCGGGCCAACCTTGTTCAGGGTGACATCGAGGGTGACCGGCTTGGTCACGCCGTGCACGGTCAGGTCACCGGTGACCTTCAGCTTGCCCTTGCCCGCCGCGGCAACCTTGGTGCTCTTGAAGGTCACGGTCGGGAACTTGGCGGCATCGAGGAAATCGGCCGACTTCAGGTGCTCGTCGAGCTTGGGCACGAAGGTATCCAGGCCGGCGAGCGGCAGGGTGGCTTCGACGGTGGCCTTGGTCGGGTCCGCTTCGTCATAGACCAGGGTGCCATCGACCTGGCCCAGGTTCGCGCTGGGGTTCGAGAAGCCGAAGTGGTTCCAGCTGAACAGGACCATGGTGTGGCCCGGATCGAGCTTGTAGGTGACCGGGGCAGCGGTGGCGGTGCCGGCGGCGGCGAGCAGGCCCGCGAGGGCGAGGTAACGGAGAGCGCGCATGGGTGAAAGCTCCTGCAGTGGGTTGGGTACTGCCAGTGGACAGCGGGACCAAAGGGTCACCGCGGGAAAGGATCAGAGGACCTGGGCGACTTCGTCGAAATCGAAGCGCGGCGAGCGCGGGAACAGGTTCTTGTTCGGGTCGCCATAGCCAATGTTCACCAGGAAGTTCGACTTCACCTGGGTGCCCGGGAAGAATTCGGCATCGACACCGGCCTGGTCGTAACCCGACATCGGGCCGCAGTCCAGGCCCAGCGAGCGCGCCGCCATGATCAGGTAGCCACCCTGCAACGTGCTGTTACGGAAGGCGGTCGCTTCGATCAAGGCGTTGTTGCCGACGAACCAGCTGCGCGCATCGGCGTGCGGGAACAGCTTCGGCAGGTGGTCGTAGAAAGCGAAATCGGTGGCGATGATGGCGGTGACCGGGGCGGCCATCGTCTTCTCGGCATTGTTCTCGGAAAGGAACGGCTTAAGGCGCGCCTTGGCGTCCTGCGATTTGATGAAGACCAGGCGCACCGGCGAGGAGTTTGCCGAGGTGGGGCCCATCTTCACCAGATCGTAGAGCTCCTTGAGCTGCTGATCGGTGACTTCCTTGTCCTGCCACGCGTTGTAGGTGCGGGCGGTGCGGAAGAGCTGGTCAAGCGCGGCATCGTTCAGCGGAGAGCTCATGGGATTCCTTGTACAGTGAACAGGCGCCGGTCGTGCCGGCATTCCAACAGTGTAAGCGGGTCGGGCCGTCGCGTGGACCGGTGCCGCAGGAACGAACTGTGTCGAAATCGACAACAATCCCACGCAGGGGATCGGCATGAGTGCCCATCCCCTGGCCCCAGGTTCATGCTGGGTCATCACCGATGGCGCGGCCGGCAACCGGCGTCAGGCGCTGGCGCTGGCCGAGGCGCTCACCCCATCGATCAGGGAATGCGTGGTGGACCTACGTGCGCCGTGGTCGTGGTTCGCGCCGCGGCGGCTGCCGGGCGCCCGCGCGGCCTTCTCGCGCAACGGCGATAGCCTGCGCCCGCCCTGGCCCACCCTGGTGATCGGCTGCGGCCGTTCGGCGGCCTGGGCCACCCGGCAGGTGCGGCGCTGGTCCGATGGGCGGGCGCTTGCCGTGCAGATCCTGGATCCGCGCATCGATCCGGGCCACTGGGACCTGGTAGTGGCCCCAAAGCATGACCAGCTGCATGGCGATAACGTGCTCACGCCACTGGGCTCGCTGAACCCGATCGACGATGCGTGGCTGGAGGATGCGCGCGATGCGTTCGCCGGCTTCGCCGATCTACCCGGCCCGCGCCTGGGTGTGTTGCTGGGGGGCGCCCGCCACGGCGCCACGATGGATGCCGCCGGGCTTGCCGCACTGCTGGAAGCCGTGAAGCAGCGCCACGCACGCGAAGGCGGTTCGGTGATGGTCGTGGCCTCCCGGCGTACGCCCTCGTCCATCCTGCCCATGGTGCGGGCCGCATTCCACGCTGTGCCAGGGTTTATCTGGGCGCCTGGGGACGAGGATCCCAACCCGTACCCCGGCGTGCTGGCCTGGGCCGATCGGCTGGTGGTTACGCCGGATTCGGTGAACATGCTCTCCGAAGCGTGTGCCACCGGCCGCCCGGTGCACACGCTTGTCACCGATCCCCTACCCGCCAAGCTCGAACGGTTCCACGCCGAACTCCGCTCCACCCGGCGCCTGCACGATATCGAGGCCAGCACCCCACCCGTTCAGCCGTTGCTGCGCGAAACCGCGTGGGTCGCCGAGCACATCCGCCAACACCTCGGCCTCCCCCTGTAGGGGCGCGCTTGCGCGCGATAGGGCGTGCGGCACGAGCCATCGCGCGCAAGCGCGCTCCTACAGGGCGTCGCGATGGGGTTAGGCGTCGACGTAGCGGGCGGCGTCCCCGACCCAACGTGCGATAAGCCGCTCACACCGCGCCGGGTGGTCGCGCATCATCGCTTCGGCGACACGCTGCACGTCCGGCATGAGGTGCGCATCGCGTGCCAGGTCGGCAATACGGAACTGCAGCTGGCCGGTCTGCCGGGTGCCAAGGACCTCACCGGGGCCACGCAGCTCCAGGTCTTTCTCGGCAATGCGGAAGCCATCATTGGTCTCGCGCATCACTTGCAGGCGCTCCTTCGCCAGGCGCGACAGCGGCGTCTGGTAGAGCAACACGCAACTCGAGGCAATGGATCCGCGCCCTACGCGCCCCCGAAGCTGGTGCAGCTGGGCCAGCCCAAGCCGCTCGCTGTTCTCGATGATCATGAGGCTCGCATTGGGCACATCCACGCCCACTTCGATCACCGTGGTGGCGACCAGCACGGCGATCTCGCCGCGCTTGAACGCATCCATCACCGCCTGCTTTTCCTTGGGCTTCATGCGGCCGTGGATGAGGCCGATGTTGAGATCCGGCAGCCCGGCGGCGAGCTCCGCGTGTGCGACCTCGGCGGCCTGCGCATTCATCTGTTCGTTTTCTTCGATCAGCGTGCACACCCAGTACACCTGGCGGCCTTCCATGCAGGCACCATGGATGCGTTCCATGATGTCGTAACGCCGCTCGTTGGAAAGCGCCACGGTCTGCACTGGCGTTCTTCCCGGCGGCAGCTCATCGATGGAGGACACATCCAGGTCGGCGTACGCGCTCATCGCGAGCGTACGCGGGATAGGCGTGGCCGTGAGCACTAGCTGGTGCGGAATAAGCTCGCCACTGGCGCCCTTGTCACGCAGTGCCAGCCGCTGGTGCACCCCAAAGCGGTGCTGCTCGTCGACGATGACCAGGCCCAGCTTCTGGAACACCACGCCCTCCTGCATAAGCGCATGGGTGCCAACCACGACATGCGCCGTGCCTTCGGCGGCATGGGCCAGTGCAGCCTTGCGCGCCCTGCCCTGCACCTTGCCCGCCAGCCATTCCACATGCAGGCCGAGCGGCTCCAGCCACGCACGGAAGTTGCGCAGGTGCTGTTCGGCGAGCAGCTCGGTGGGCGCCACCAGGGCGACCTGGTAGCCCGCCTCGACGGCCGCCAATGCAGCCAGTGCGGCCACCACGGTCTTGCCGCTGCCGACATCGCCTTGCACAAGGCGAAGCATGGGATGGGCACGGGCAAGATCGCGCCCCACCTCACCCGCCACGCGTGCCTGTGCTTTGGTCAGCGCGAAGGGCAGCGAGGACAGCAGGCGCTCGCGCATGACCCCTGCACTCTTCAGTGCCGGCGCCTTGCGCTTCTTCACCGCCGCGCGCATGCGCCGCAGCGTGAGGTGCTGGGTCAACAGTTCTTCGAACGCCAGGCGTTTCTGCGCGGGATGGCCGCCTTCGCCAAGCTGACGCAGATCGACATCCGGTGGCGGCCGGTGCACGTACACCAGCGCATCGCGCAACGAGGTAAGGCCAAGCGGGCGCCCCACCTCTTCGGGAATGAGTTCGAGCCGGTCATCGCCGGGCAGGTGGTGCAACGCCTTGGCGACGACACTGGCGAGGCGGCGAGGCCCCAGGCCTTCGGTGGTGGGATACACCGGCGTGAGCCGCTCATCCACCAGCACGGCCTCATCGCTTTCGATGCGCTGGTATTGCGGGTGCACCATCTCCAGGCCTTGCGGGCCCTGGCGCACCTCACCGAAGCAGAGCAGGCGCGTGCCCTTCTGCAGCTGATCCATCTGCGATTTGCGGAAATGGAAGAAGCGCAGCAGGAGCGCACGACCGGAGTCATCGCTGATGATGACCTTCAGCTGCATGCGCCCGCGAAAGCTGCGTTCGATGAAATCCACCGTGCCTTCAACCTGCACGTGCAGGCCGGGACGCAGCTCGCCAATCGGCACGATCGTGGTGCGATCTTCGTAGCGCAGCGGCAGGTGGAACCACAAGTCCTGCACTTCACGCAGGCCGAGCCGGCCCAGCGTTTCCGCCAGCGCAGGGCCGACCCCGCCGAGCGTTGTCAGCGGTGCACGGCCCGGATCCGCCGGCGGCGCGGCGGGTAACGGGCTGGCGGTTCGGCCCACGGGAATGATGCTGGTCCGGTTACGGCAGGACGAGGATCGCGTCCACTTCCACCTGGGCGGCCTTGGGCAGGCCCGATACCTCGATGGTGGAACGCGCCGGGTACGGCTGCTGGAAATACTCCGCCATCACGGCGTTCACCGCGGCGAAGTTACCCAGGTCGGTCACGTAGATGCCGACTCGGACGATATCGGAAAGCTTGCCACCGGCGGCTTCGGCCACGGCGACGAGGTTATCGAACACGCGGCGCGTCTGTGCGGTGATATCGCCATCGACGAGGTTGCCGGTGGCCGGATCGAGCGGGATCTGGCCCGAGAAGTACACGGTGTTACCCGCGCGCACGGCCTGCGAATACGGGCCAATGGCGGCCGGGGCCTTGTCGGTGGCGATGATGGTGCGGGACATGGGGAATCCTCGTGGCGGAAGACCCCGATATTACCCGGCCCGCACGTGGGCCTACAGGGGGTGGCGGTACACGCCGCTGACCACGCCCGTGCGGCGCACGCGGCGCATCACGTCGGCCAGGTGCTTGCGGCCCTTCACTTCGATGGCGAACAGCAGTGTTGCCGCCGTGCTGTCGCGCTCGATGTATTCCACGTTCTCGATGTTCGAACCGGCATCGGCGATCGCCGCCGCCACCGTGGCGAGTACGCCCGGGCGGTTAAGCACTTCAATGCGCAGTTCGGCACGGTAATCGCCGGTGACGTCGCGATCCCACTCGATAGCCACGATGCGCTCGGGCGTCTTGCGGAACTCCGCCACGTTGGGGCATTCCACGCGGTGCACCACGATGCCCTTGCCCGACGACAGGAAACCGATGATTTCGTCGCCCGGCAGCGGGTGGCAGCAGTTACCGAAGCTGAGCACGCCGCGCTCGGCACCGCTGATGCGGATTTTCTCGACCGCGTGCTCGGCAGGTGCCTGCGGATGCGAATCGCGCGGCCCCATGACCGTGATGAGCTGGCCGGCGACCTGGTCGGCGAAGCGATTGCCCAGCGCGATCTCGGAAAGCAGCTCTTCCAGGCGCTTGAACTTGGATTCTTCGAGGAAGCGATCGAGCACGGCTGGCGGGATCGAATCCAGGCTGAGGCCACGCGCGTCCAGCGCGCGATCGAGCATGCGGTGGCCGAAATCGACCGCATCCTCGTGCTGCAGGTGCTTGAGGTACTGGCGGATGGCAGTGCGCGCCTTGCCGGTCACGACCGCCTCGAGCCAGGCCGGGTTCGGCACGGCGGAAGGCGCCGTGATGATCTCGACCACCTGCCCGGAAATAAGGCGCGTGCGCAGCGGTACGAGCTTCTTGTCCACGCGCGCGGCCACCGCGTGGTCGCCCACATCGGTATGCACGGCGTAGGCGAAATCGAGCGCGGTGGCGTTACGCGGCAACGAGAAAATATCGCCGCGCGGGGTAAACAGGTACACCTCATCCGGGAACAGGTCGATCTTGACGTTTTCCAGGAACTCGGCGGCCGACGGGGTATTAGCCTGGCTATCGGCCAACGCCGAGAGCCATTCGCGCGCGCGCAGCTGCGCGCTGTTGGCCGGGCCCGAATCGGTCTTGTACGCCCAGTGCGCGGCCACGCCACGCTCGGCCACCGATTCCATTTCCGACGTACGGATCTGGATTTCGATGGGCGCGCCAAACGGGCCAAGCAGTACCGTATGCAGCGACTGGTAGCCATTGCCCTTGGGAATGGCGATGAAATCCTTGAAGCGGCCATCCACGGGCTTGTACAGGCCGTGCACGGCACCGAGTGCCATGTAGCAATGCATGGCCGAGTCGGTCACCACGCGGAAACCGTACACATCCATGAGCTGCGCGAACGATTTATGTTCGTTGCGCATCTTCGAGTAGATGCTCCACGGGCTCTTGATGCGGCTGACCGCACGGCCGGGGATCTTGTCGGCGGCGAGGCGGCCTTCCAGGGCCATCTCGATCTTCGCCATGGCCTCGCGGCGGTTGCCCAGCGCGGCACGGATGCGCTCGCCGATAATGCGGTGGCGATCGGGATACAGGGCCTTGAAGCCCAGATCCTGCAACTCCGCCTTGAACTTGTTCATGCCCAGGCGCTGCGCGATCGGCGCGTAGATCTCCAGCGTTTCGCGCGCGATGCGGCGGCGGGAGGAGGAATCCTTCGCGCCAAGCGTGCGCATGTTGTGCAGGCGATCGGAAAGCTTGATCAGGATGACGCGCAGATCGCGCGCCATCGCCAGCAGCATCTTGCGGAAGCTTTCCGCATCGGCTTCGGCGCGGCTGGAGAAGCGCATCTTGTCGAGCTTGGTGACGCCATCGACCAGCTCGGCGACCGTCTCGCCAAACGCGCCGGCGAGTTCTTCGCGGCTGAGCTGCGTATCCTCGAGCGTATCGTGCAGGATCGCGGCGATGATCGTCTCGGCATCCAGGCCGAGCTCGGCCAGCACCTGCGCCACGGCGACCGGGTGCGTGATGTACGGCTCACCGGATTTACGCGTCTGCCCATCGTGCGCAAGCGCACCGACGAGGAAGGCGCGGCGGATACGCATGACCTGCTCTTTGGGCAGGTAAGCGCCCACGCGCTCTTCCAGCGCCTGCACATAGGCGGGCACCGGAGTGTCGTCGGAGACGTCGGTCAGCTTTTTGGCGGGGATGACTTCCATGGGAATGCCTCGCGCCCTGGATCAGGCGGCACGGCCTCCCGCGCGCGGCCTCAGCGGCCGCGCTTCAACAACGTGCGCAGTGAATGAATGAACGCAGGGTCGACAGGGACCCGACGTCATCAGTCATCTCCGCCCTTCGAGAGGTCGTCGTCCACTTCCGTGGCGGCCCACTCGAGGGCTTCGCGCTCGGCACGCTCGCGAGCGGCCTTGTCGATTTCGTCGATCATCTCTTCGGTGACGCGGCGATCGGCGATTTCGCGCAGGGCGAGCACGGTCGGCTTGTCGTTGTTCGGATCGAGCGTGGGCTCGGCGCCCTTGGAGAGCTGGCGAGCGCGCTTGGTCGCCATGAGCACGAGCTCAAAGCGATTGTCGACTACCTCGAGGCAGTCTTCGACAGTAATACGGGCCATTTCAAATCCTTGACAACAAAGACACTTATGACCGTGCAGTTTAGCGGCCCAGCCGGTTGGCTGTCCATTGGGGTGGGGGGTATCATGCCGGGTTCTGGCCAGGAAGGACGGGCGTTAGTGCAAATAATAAAACCAAGCGGTACACTAAAGTATCGCCCCACCCCCAGAGTCACCCCGATGGACCCCAAGATCAACCTAAAGCGTCTGGCCCGCCATGCCTTTGGCCTGGTTGCCCTGGCGCTCCTGGCGGCCTGCCATGTGGCGCCGCCGCGCACCGATGACCCGAACGAGAACGTGAACCGCAAGGTTTATGCGTTCAATGACAAGCTCGACAAGGCGATTATCCGCCCTGTCGCTGTGGGCTACCGTAACGTCACCACCCCGGGCGTCCGCACGGCGGTGAGCGATTTCTATACGAATATCCGCCTGCCGATCACCATTGGTAACCAGCTGCTCCAGGGCCGCCCGGGCCAGGCCGCGGTCACCACCGGCCGGTTCATCGTGAACCTTGGCATCGGCTTCCTGGGCTTCAAGGACCCGGCCAGCATGCTGGGCATGCCGCTGTATGACAGCGACTTCGGCGTGACCCTGGCCCGCTGGGGCGTGCCCGAGGGCGAGTACCTGGTCCTGCCCTTCGTCGGCCCGACCACGGTCCGCGATGTGTGGCGCCTGCCGGTGGATAGCTATTTCTTCGATCCGCTGAGCTACCTGTCGCGTAACCACGATTTCCACCACGGCGAGTACTACGTGCCGTCGGTGCTGTACCTGGTGACCTTGCGGGCCCGTGCGATCGATGCGGAGAGCTTCCTGGCGTCGGCATACGATCCGTATGTGTTCATGCGTGATGCGTACCGCCAGCAGCGCCTGTATCAGATCTACGACGGCAACCCGCCGGAGGATGTGATCGAGAAGATGCAGGGCGTGGGTGATAGCAAGGATTTCGACCCGGATGAACTGCTCAAGGAGCAGCATTCGTGGGAGAAGCAGAACGGGCAGAACCCGGACTGATTGACGAAAAAGCCGCCCTCGGGCGGCTTTTTTGTGGCTTTCGTTTGGGAGAGGCGGCTCGCCTTCGGCCTCGCGGGGCTCGGCTTGCGCCATCGCGTTCTACACTTGAACGTATGGGCGGAGAGCCCTCGGTGCCCACCCTCGCTGCTCAGACAGGTCTCCAGCGTTCGTAAAGGATGCCGCTACGCGGCCATGTACTTACTTGGCCTACGGCCGCGAACCGGCCGCCGTGAGGGGCTTTTCGACGAGACATCCGTGTCTCGTCAAAAAGGAACGGCCATCCATGGCCGTCCCCCTGCGGGCTGTTCCCTCCCGTCGGCCTCGCCTACGAAACTCGCCTCGAGGGTGGGCACCGAGGGCTCTTTTCATCCATGAGGTTGATGGGTGGGAGAGCCGGTGCGCCGGGCGTCATCGCTCGCGCCGCCCAGTCGCGACGTGCAACCCTCCCGCTGCCTGTGTTGTCGCGCCACGCCGATACGCATATCCGCCTGAGACCGCGCGATGCCCGCTTGTTGTGGGAGCCCACCCTGTGGGCGACAGCTTTCGCCTCACCGCAACAGGCCTTGGGCGTGCTCGCGACAAGATGTCGCCCACAGGGGGCTCCTACAGCGGGTTGCGGCGGCTGGCGGGACGTTGCATCGAGCCACACCCTCGCTCTCCGGCCCACTCACCGCAGTCATCAAACGAGCCTTCGGCGCCCACCCTCGAGGCGAGTTTCGGAGGCGAGGGGGACGGGAGGGAATAGCCCCGCAGGGGGGACGGCCATGGATGGCCGTTCCTTTTTGACGAGACACGGATGTCTCGTCGAAAAGCCCCTCACGGCACCCGGTTCGCGGCCGTAGGCCTAATAGGTACATGGCCGCGTAGCGGCATCCTTTGCGAACGCTGGAGACCTGTCTGAGCAGCGAGGGTGGGCGCCGAAGGCTCGCTGCCTCATGGCCCAAGTGTACAAAGCGAGGGCGAAGCCGAGCCCCGCGAAGCCGAAGGCGAGCCGTGTCGAGCAACCATAAAAAAACCCGGCACGAAGCCGGGCTTTCTTAGTCGGGAATCGCGCGCAAGCGCGCTCCTACAGTACGGGGTTAGAGGAAGGGGGTGACGCCGGAGACGCGGGCCAGGGCCTCCAGGCCCGTGGGTGCGTTCGCCACCTTCATGTCCGTGCCGTTCTGGCGCGCGTGCGCCAGCAACGCCAGCACCGTCGCCAGTCCCGCGCTATCCGCCTCGGTCACGCCCGACAGATCCAGCGTGGCCGGCTTACCGCGGCCGAGCGCGGCGCGCCCGGTTTCGAGCGCCGACGCCGCCGTCGCAAACGTAAGCGCGCCGGAGATCGCAAGGATCCCCGGCGCTTCGGCCAGCTGATACGTGGCCGACTGGATCACTTGCCAGCGCCGCCCTGCGCGCCGCCGGTATCCTGCTTCATCTCGTCAATGGCGCCAGCGCCCTTGCTCTCAAGGTCGGCCGTGAGCTTGTCCAGGCCTTCCTTCTTGATCTCGGCATCCACCTGGTTGCGATAGTTCGTGATGTACGAGATGCCCTCGATGATCACGTCGTAGGCCTTCCAGTCGCCGCTGGCGCTCTTGCGGAACGCGTAATCGACCGACACCGACTTACCGTCATCCAGCATGACCTGGGTGCGCACGACCGTACGCTTGTTGTTGAGGTCGCCAGAGAACGGCAGCACCTTCACGCGGCCACGGGTGTAGTTGAGCAAGCCCTCGGCATAACGATGCGTGATCGAGTTGTAAAACGCCTTGGCAAAGCGCTCGCGCTGCTGCGGGGTTGCTTTGACCGCGTTCTGGCCCAGCACGAGGATGGACGCGTAGTCGATATCGAAGTGCGGCAGGAAGGTGTCGTCGATGACGGCGATCAGCTTTTCCTTGTCGTTCTTCAGCTCGGCCTGGTGGCCTTCGATAGCCTTGGCCAGGTCATCCGAAATGGTCTGGACGATCTGCTCCGGACCCTGGCCCTGGGTCGCGGCGGCCGGGGCGGCCGGGGCGGCGGCCTGGGCGAATACAGGGGCCGCGGCAACCGTGCCGACGGCGAGGGCGATAGCAAGGGAAAGCTGACGCAACATGCGGTGTCTCCTGGGTTCCGGTCTTACTTCTTGCCGGAGGTATCGGGTTGGGTGCCGCCCTGGGCGCCACCGGATTTGTTGTCGCTCGGCGAGCCGTTCACGAGGAACTTGCCGATCAGGTCTTCCAGCTGGAGCGCCGACTGCGTCAGGACGAGCTGATCGCCTTCGGCCAGGAACGACGGCGAGCCGCCGGGCTGGATCGCAACATACTGGCTACCGATCAAACCGCTTGTGAACACTGCCGCGGCCGAGTCATCTGGTATCTGGGAGTAGCGCTTGTCGATCGCAAGGGTCACCGTGGCTTCGACCGCACCCGGTTTCACCACCACCGACTCCACGCTGCCGATGGGCACACCGGCCATTTTCACCGCGGCGCCCGGCTGCAGGCCGCCGATGTTGGTGAAATCACCCGTGACATGGAAGGTTCCACCCAGGCGATCCGGAGCGCTGCCGCCGCCGAAGAACTTGCCGAGCATTTCTTCCAGCTGCTGCGCCGGACGGGTGAGCCCGATCTCGCCACCCTCCTTCACCGGGGTTTTCGACTGGCCGAACTGGATGCCGACGTACTGGTCGCCCAGCAGGCCACTGGTGTAGATCGTGGCCACGGAATCGCTCGGGATGTCCTTGCGGGCATCGTCGATGGCCAGGGTAACCTTGGCCTCTTCCTTGCCCGGCACCAGCTCGATCGCCTGCACGGAGCCGACACGGACACCGGCGACCTTCACCGGGGCGCGCACCTTGAGCTGGCCAACATTGGCGAAGCGGGTCTCCACCTTGTACGTATCGCCGCCGCCCTGGTTGGCGACGGAGGTGGTCTGGGTGGCGAGATACGCCAGCGCGGCAAAACCAAGCACGATGAACAGGCCGGTGCCGACGGCATAGGAACGTCTCTGGGTCACGGCACGATCCTCGAAGTAGAAGCGAAAAGGGTTGCGTTCATGGCGGGCCTCCGTGCCTTCAGATCAGGAACGAGGTAAGGACGAAATCCAGCGCCAGGATGGCAATGGACGATGCGACCACCGTGCGCGTGGTGGCGTACGCGACGCCTTCGCTGGTGGGCGGAGTGGTGTAGCCCTGGAACACCGCGATCAGCGAGACCACGATGCCGAAGGCGATGGACTTGAGCAGTACGCCATCGATGATGTCCTTGTGGACATCCACCGCGGCGGTCATGTTGGACCAGAAGGTGCCGTTATCGATGCCCAGCCAGGTGACGCCAACCAGGTGGCCGCCGAACACACCCATGGCACAGAACACGATACCCAGCAGCGGCAGTGCAACCACGCCAGCGAGGAAGCGCGGCGCGACCACATAGGCGATGGGATCGACCGCCATCATCTCCATGGCATCGAGCTGGTCGGTAGCGCGCATGAGGCCGATTTCGGCGGTAACCGAGGTGCCGGCGCGGCCGGCGAACAGCAGCGCGGTAACGACGGGGCCGAGTTCGCGATAGATGGCGATGGCGACGACCGTGCCCGTGGCGGAGGTGCCGCCGAAGATCGACAGAACGTCGTACAGCTGCAGGCCCAGCACCATGCCGACGAACAGGCCGCAGGTCATGACGATGGTGAGGCTCATCGCACCCACGAACCAGATCTGGCGGATGGTTTCGCGGCCGTGCTTGAGGCTGCGCGGGATCGCCGCGAGGATCGTGAGCAGGAACAGCCCGCAGGCGCCGATCTGCGCCAGGCTGCGCATCACGACATTGTCATCCCTGGTTGTCATGCCTTGCCTCCGGGAAAGCCGAGCGCCGTGGCGTAATCGCCCGCCGGGTACTGGAACGGGACCGGGCCATCGGCCTGGCCGCCGAAGAACTGCGCCGTCCACGGCGAGCCATCGTTGGCCAGCGTATCGGGCGCGCCCTGCGCCACGATCTTGCCGTTGGCGATGAGGAACACGTGGTCGGCGACTTTCTGCACCGCGGCCAGTTCGTGCGCGACGAGGATGCTTGTGATGCCCAGCGTCTCGTTGAGCGTGCGGATAAGCAGCAATACCTGGTTCAGTGCGATCGGATCGAGGCCCACGAATGGCTCGTCGTACAGGATGAGCGCGGGATCGAAGACGATGGCGCGGGCAAGCGCAACGCGGCGCGCCATGCCGCCGGAAAGCTCCGTGGGCGCGAGCCGCGCGGCACCGCGCAAGCCCACCGCCTGCAATTTGTTCAAAACGATGTTGCGGATGAGCTCTTCAGGCAACTTCGTGTGCTGGCGCAGCGGGAACGCCACGTTCTCGAACACATCGAAGTCGGTGAGCAGCGCGGAGTTCTGGAACAGATAACCGATGCGCTCACGCAGTTCGAACAGCTTCTCGCGCGAGAGCGTGGGCACGTTCTCGCCGTTCACCTCGACCGTGCCGGCATCGCCGCGCATCTGGCCGGTGATGTGCTTGAGCAGGGTGGTCTTGCCGGTGCCGCTGGGGCCCATGATGGCCGTGACCTTGCCGCGCGGGATATCCAGGTCCAGCGAGTCGAAGATGGTCTTGCCGTTGAGTACCGTGGTCAGGCCGCGTACGCGGACGATGGCGTCGTCGGTCATGGTGCGAGCAGTTCCTCGATCAGGGCCTCGTGGCGTTTTGCCGCCCACGCCGAGCGCAGGCGCACCGCGCGAACGATAGCCTGCAGGTCGGCCAGGGCATCCTCGAAGCGATCGTTCACGATGATGTAGTCGAACTCGTGCGCATGGGCGATTTCTTCGCGGGAATTGAACAGGCGGCGCTCGATGACATCGGGCGCATCCGATCCTCGACCACGCAGGCGGCGCTCAAGTTCCACGCGCGACGGGGGCAGGATGAACACGCTGACGCAATCGGCCTTGCCCTTGCGCACCTGGCGGGCGCCCTGCCAGTCGATTTCCAGCAGGACATCCACGCCGGTAGTGAGCTTCTCCTCAACCACCGTGCGCGAGGTGCCATAGAGATTGCCGTGGACCTCGGCGTGCTCCAGGAAGATGCCATCCTCGATCTCGCGCTCGAAATCGGGCCGCTCCACGAAGAAATAGTGGCGGCCGTACTGTTCGCCCACGCGCGGCGGGCGCGTGGTGTGCGAGATGGACAAGGAGATCTGCGGTTCGCGCTCGAGCAGCGCATTGACCAGCGTGGACTTGCCGGCACCCGAGGGCGCGGCCACCACGAACAGGGTGCCGTCGCTCATCCGCGGGGATCTCGTTGGGGGGTCATGGCTCTCTCCCGAAACGCAAAGCGGGATTGTAGCCGGAATCGTGGCCCCGCCGCCTTTCGCCGGGGTTCCGCCCCTTGCCGTTAGCCGCCGTGGTAGCTGGCGAACATGGCCGCCCACACCAGCATGAGGAACAGCACCATCAGGCCTGCCCACACGCCAAATACCACCCAGAACACGGTCTTCTGCGCTGGCGGCGTGGCTTGCCCGGTACGGCGCCAGCGCGCCACCCAGGTCATCTGCGCCTGCAGGTAATAGTGGGTAAAGAAGAACAGGGTGACCCCGCCGATCTCCGGGATAAGGCCGTAAGCGGGCAGCTTTTCGCGCATGGAACGGGCCATGGAGAACATGGCGATGTACCGGCACACGATCATGGCCAGGCCAAGGATAAAGAACAGGCCGAAATACGCGAACACCCCGGCGATGGCGCCCAGATCAGGGCGTGTGGCGCCATACGACTGATTGAGCACCACGCCGATCATGACGAACCAGGTGAGCGGCAGCAGGCAGATCGATACCACCAGCCACAGCGTGGCGCGACTTGATGGATCGATCTTCTTGACCCACGAGGCCTGTACAAACTGCCAGACGATGCCCATGAGGCCACCCGCCAGCAGGTCGGCCACGAAGATGATGGCCCAGTGCAGGTCAGGCGGGGCCGGGAGTTCGCTGTGCAACGCGGGGGCCGCGGCACCCACCATGGGCGGCGGCACCGCGATGCCCAGGATCTCGTGCAACGGCCGCCATTCGGCCATGCCCTCGCGCCAGGCTAGCGAAAGCGCAGATACCTTGCCTTCGTTGATCCACGTGCGCAGCGTGGCCTCGTCATACGGACCGAAGCGCTGGCCATCGCGGCCGATCCAGATCTTGCTCTCTTCGCTCATGATGCGCGTACTTCAGCCATCGTCCGTTCCCCTGATTCCCCTGAGGCGTGCGACCGCCCCCGCGTGCTTGCGCTGCGAGTATGCCGGAACGGATCAGGCGGCGGCAGCGTAGCGCGCAGGGGAAACCCCAACCACGCGCTTGAACGCATGGCTGAAGGCGCTCTCGGAGCCGTAGCCCAGGTTGCTCGCCAGCGTCGCGACCGGCACGGCGCCACGGTGCAGTAGCTGGCACGCGAGGCGCATGCGCCATTCGGTGAGGTAGGCCAGCGGTGCCGTGCCGGCGACGCGCCGGAAGTGCGCAGCGAACACCGTGCGCGACATGGCCGCCACGCGCGCCAGCTCCTCCAGGCGCCAGTGGCGGCCCGGATCGGCGTGGATCTGGCGGAGCACGGGCCCAAGGCGGGGATCGGCCACGGCACGCAGCCAGCCCGGGGGCAACACATCGCCCGAGGCCATCTGGGTGCGGAGGATCTGTACGAACAGCAGGTGGGCGAGCTGTGCCTGGGCAAGGCCGGCACCGGGAAGATCATCGCGGCTCTCCCGGACCATGCGATCGATGAGCCAACGCATGGCCTCCGCTTCCGGAGCACCCGCCCCGATGTGCAACCACGACGGCAGGGCCGCCGCGAGCATCGGTTCATAGGCGGGGTGGACGCGGACATGGCCGCCAATCTGCAAGGTATCCATGCCGTCGTTGATCGAAACCAGGCGCTCAGGGCCGCGCCATTCGAAATCGTGGGCATCACGCGCCGGCAGGTCGGCATCGCTGGCCAGGACAAAGCCGCGCGGCGCGGCCAGGAGCACGACATCGCCCTCGGCGAGCCGGATATCGGTGGACTCGCCATCGATTCGCAGCACGCAGTGGCCCCGGGCCACGGCGAAGAACTTCAGCTTGTCGGGTGGCGGAAAGCGCACGGCCCAGTCGCCGCCGGCCGTGAAGCCGCCGGACATCACCGATTCGATCTCGGCCAAGCGGAGAATGGCGGTAATGGGGTCATCGCTCATTTCAGTACGATGGCGCATGCATGGCGCACTTTCAAGCATTCATCGTCCGGCCACGCGCCCTTACCTTGGTTGGGTACCCACCAAGGAGCCACCCGATGCAATCCCCCCTCCCCTCTGGATTTGGCGCGGCCACCACGGCCGCCGAAGCGATCGCCGGCATCGACCTGACCGGCAAGCACGCCATCGTGACCGGCGGCTACGCCGGCCTGGGCCTGGAGACCGCCCGCACCCTGCGCGATGCCGGGGCCCGCGTGATCGTCCCGGCCCGTGACATGGCCAAGGCGCGCAAGGCCCTCGAAGGTGAAGCCGATATCCATGTAATGCCGATGGACCTGGCCGACCCTTCTTCGATCGATGCCTTCGCCCAGCAAGTGCTTGACCGCGGTGAACCACTACACCTGCTGATCAACAACGCCGGCGTCATGGCCTGCCCGCTGGAACGCGACGCACGCGGTTACGAGCGCCAGTTCGCCACGAACCACCTGGGCCATTACCAGCTCACTGCGCGGCTGTGGCCTGCGCTGCGCCGCGCGAACGGTGCCCGCGTTATCTCTGTTTCATCGCGCGGTCACCGCTACTCGCCCGTGGTGTTCGACGATCCGCACTTCGAGCGCCGCGCCTACGATCCGTGGCTTAGCTACGGGCAGTCGAAGACCGCTAACATTTTGTTCGCCATCGGTGTCGATAAGCGTGGCAAGGCCGATGGCATCCGTTCGTTCTCGCTACACCCTGGCGCGATCGTGACCGACCTCGCCCGCTACATGAGCGTCGACGACATGCGCAAGTTCGGTGCGATCGACGACGACGGCAAGCCGGTGGTCGATCTGAATGCCGGGATGAAGAGCGTGCCGCAGGGCGCGGCGACGAGCGTGTGGGCCGCCACCAGCCCGATGCTCAACAGCAAGGGCGGTGAATACCTGGAAGACTGCGACATCGCACCGATCCTGGACGATGCTACCGTCGAAGCCGCCGATCTGCGCCACCTGCATGGTGTGCGGCCCTATGCGATCGATCCCGATGCGGCCGATGCGTTGTGGGAGCTGAGCGAACTGCAGACCGGCGTACGGTTAGGTTAATTGCCCCTGTAGGAGCGGGGGGGGGGGGGGGGGGGGGGGGGGGGGGGGGGGGGGCGGCCCCCCCCCCCCCCCCCCCCCCCCCCCCCCCCCCCCCGCTCCTACATCAGAGTTAGGGCTTCTTGTAGATGGCGCCGCCTTTCATCACGAACGGCACGTTCGACAGTACCGAGATGTCCTTCGTCGGGTCGCCCGGCACGGCAATGATGTCGGCCTCGAGGCCGGCCTTGAGCTGGCCAATGTGATCCTGCTGGCGAAGTACCTTCGCGTCGACCGCCGTGGCCGCCAGCAGGGCTTTCGCTGGAGTCATTCCGTCGCGCACCATCCACTCCAGTTCCTTGTAGTTGGTGCCGTGGGTAAACACGCCCACGTCACTGCCGGCGCCGATGGTCACGCCCGCATCCATGGCACGCTTGAACGCCTGCGCGGAGGTCTGCATCGCTTCGGTCGGTGGCGCACCCGGCTTCCAGCCACCGAAGTACTCGGCGTACGCGGCGCTGGCCTCAAGCGTAGGCATGTAGGCGACGTTGTGCTTCTTCATCAGCGCGAACACTTCTGGCGTGCCGTCGTAGCCGTGCTCGATCGTATCCACGCCTGCCATGACTGAACGGCGCATGCCTTCGGCCGTGCTCGAGTGCACGGCCACCGGCAGGTTGAGCGAATGCGCCACCTCCACGGCGGCATTCAACTCATCCTGCGTCAGCGTGGGCGATGAGCCTTTCGCCTTGCCGCAGTGGTAATCGGCGTAGAGCTTGATCCAATCCGCGCCGTGCGCCGCCTGATCGCGCACGGCATCCACCATCTGCGCAACACCGCTCACGGGAATGGCGCCCTGCGGCAGGTCCATATCCTCGCGGAAGCCGAGCGGACCGGGCCCGTAGCAGTGCGCGGCCACCGTGGCCCGCGTCGCGACGAACAGGTGCGGGCCCGGTATAAGCCCCTTGTCGATCGCGCGCTGCACATCCACATCCGCGTATCCGGCGCCTTCGGTGCCGAGATCGCGCAACGCGGTGTAACCGGCCATCAGCGTATCGCGCGCGTGCTTCACCGCTTCCACGGTGCGGAAGGCGAGTGTCTCCTTCAACACCTGATCGTTCCATAGCGTTTCGTTGTACGGGTGCAGGAAGATGTGCGAGTGCGCATCGATCAGGCCCGGGAGCAGGGTCATGCCCGGGAAGGACAGCGTCTCGGTACCGGCCGGCGCGGCGACCTGGCCCTCCGGTCCCACGGCGGCGATCTTGTCGCCTTGCACGAGCACGACCCAGCCGGTGTGCGCTTGCTCGTCGCGCGCATCGAAGACGCGATCGGCCTTCAGCAGAACGGGATGGTCGGCGGGCTTCGGCAGGTCTTCGGCGTTCGCCGAGAAGGCAAAGGCAAGGCCAGCCGCGAAGGCAAGGCCGGCGGCAAGGGCGAGACGTTTGTTGGTCATGGCATGGGTTCCTTGTCACCCGGGTGGTACTGGCGTTCGATATGGCCTTCGAGATCTTCGGGCCAGAAATACACCTTGCGCAGGTTGCCGGTGGTGTAGCGCTCGGCTTCGTCGTTGAAATGCTTCGAGCCTGGATGACCGCTTTCGCCACCCGCGGTAATCGCCCGCGCGCTGACCTTCGGCCCGAACTCCACGACCGCGACAAAACTATTACCGCTCGTACCGTAGTAGCGCTTCGTGCCGGGCCAGCGATGGGCACCGAACGACGCCAGCGAACCCCAACGTGATGAAGTGAACGGTACGGGGAGGCTTGGCTTCGCGTCGTCGAACACCTGGGCAATGGCATCGTCGTTACGCTGGTAGCGGTTGACCTCGCCCCACGGCACGCCCCAGCTGCCGAAATCCTTCTCCAGGCGATCGACCGCATCGGCGAGTGCCTGCAGGCGTGCCTGCGGGCCCGCCTTCTCGGCCATCACGTCATAGAGGGTCAGGCCTTCCTGGGTATCTTCCTTACTCACCTTGTCCCAGAGGATGTCGCCCCAGAACACGGCCAGCGTGGTGGGCATGGAAGTGATGCCCCAGCGGTAATCCCAGGCACGCAATAAGCCAACCGGGCCACGCAGCTTTGCCTTCAGCGGATCGCCGGCCGGCAGCGCGTCGTAATCCTTGATCAGCACGGGAAGCTGCCGCTCGAACGCCGGCAGATACGAATCGAACGCGGCACTGAGCAGCGACGCCTGGGTGAAGTCACGCTGGCCGGTAAGCACGCGCGTCGCGTGGACGCCGCGCGGGTTCTCACCGACGGAATCCATATATTTCGGGAAGTCGGCCTGCTTCTGGCTATCCGGGCCCGCCGCGGAGTACGGCCAATTATTGGTGTTGAAGATCCAGCCGGTGTTCGGGTTGAACAGGTGCGGCGCCTTGTCCAGGGGAAGCAGGCCCTGCCAGTCGGTCGTGGGGTCGCTGCCATCCACCGGCTTGGTGTAGTCGAAGCGATCGTCGCGCTTGGGGATGAACTGCGGGTGCAGGTACGCGATGTTGCCCTTGTCGTCCGCATAGATCGTGTTGTTCGAGGAGTTCGCCTTCAGCTCGGCCACCTTCATGTACGCGGCGTAGTCGTTGGCCTTCGTACGCAACCAACTCTGCTGCAAGGCTTCCAGCGGCTTGTTCATCAGCGCGAAGGCGATCCATTTATCACCTTGTGTGCGCACGATGGGGCCGTGGTGCGTGGCATAGGTAGTGAAGCGGCGATCGCCCTGCCCTTTCACGCGCACGACGATATCGCGTGTAGTCACCGGCCGTAGCGCCTTGCCGTAGCGATAGGAAAGCTTGCCATCCTGCTTCACGATCGTTTCGGCGAACTCATCCACCACATCGATACCTGATGACGTGTGCATCCAGCCGATGTGTTTATTGAAGCCCTGGTAGATAAAGAACTGGCCCCAGGTCACCGCGCCGTAGGCATCCAGGCCCTGGTCGCTCGACATCTGCAACTCGGCGCGAAAGAAGAACGACGTGTGTGGGTTAATCAACAGCAGTGCATGGCCATCGGCGGTGAGCTTGGGGGCGATGGCGATGCCGTTGGAACCGGTAGGCTCCCACCAGCTGCCCGGCGGGGTGAACTGGGCCAGCGCGCCCGCCGGGTCCTTACCGTAGAACGCCTGCAGATCCGATGTTTTCACACGCTCAATATCGCCGCCAATGCTGCCTTCCGAGAAGCTCAGCGCCATCCACGGCTCGAAGTGCGTGATGACGCGTGGATGCGTGTCCGGATGCGTCGCCAGGTAATAGTTCAGGCCATCGGCCCAGCCATCCATCAAGGCCTTCAGCCATGCAGGGCTGCGGCCGTACATTGCCCTGAGCTGGGTCTCGTCGATGAACAGCTTCTGGCGCAGGTCCTTCCAGACCGCCGATTCACCTTCCGCCTCGGCCAGCCGGCCCAGTGAGACGAGGTAGTTGGTCTCCACCCGGTTGAAGTCATCCTCGGCCTGCGCATACGCCATGCCGAACACGGCATCCGCATCGGTGGTGCCGTGGACATGGGCGATACCCCAGTCGTCGCGGGTAATTGAAGTAGCAGCGGCTTCGCGCTGCCAGCGCGTGCGTTCGGCGTCGCCGGCGTGGACGCCTGCGGTGGCAAGCGACATGACGAGCAGCGCAAGCGCCTTGCGATTCAATCCATGCATCGTTGGTAACCCCTGACGGATCGTCGATGCTAGCGTGCCGGGACGCTTTGGCGTCAAGTGCCAGCGGGCAGGCGCATGCGCAACCGTGGTGCCGCGAAATCGAGGAATGCGCGCAGCTTCAACGGGAGCGGCGCCTGCCCTTTATGCACCAGATGGATCGGCAGGGATGCCGTTTCATACGGTTCGAGCACCACGCGGAGGCGGCCTTCGCTCAGCGCACCGGCGACCTGGTACGACAGCACGCGAATCAACCCCACCCCGAGCACAGCAGCATCGATCGCCGCCTCCGCCGTGTTGACCGCGAGGCGCGATGGGACCGGTATGGATACCTCGGATTTTCCGGTGCCGAATACCCAGGCACGTTTTGATTCGAGCACTTCGAAACTCACGCACTCATGCCCGGCCAGGTCGGCAGGGACAGACGGCGTGCCGTGCGCTTTCAGATACGCCGGGCTGCCGCACACCACCCGGCGTACCGCGCCCACGCCGGTCGCCATGAAGCTGCTATCGGGCAAGTCGCCGATCCGGATCGCGGCGTCCACCGGTTCTTCCATGAGGTGCACCACCCGGTCGGTCAGCACCAGGTTGATACCGATCTCCGGGTATTGGGCGAGAAACTCAGCAACGACCGGCACCACATGCAGGCGGCCGAACACCGCTGGCGCGGTCACGGTGAGCTCGCCACGCGGCTGCAGGTACTCACCCATGGCGGCCCGTTCCGCCTCGCCCACTTCTTCAAGAATCTTTCGGCAGGCCGCCACGTAGGAGGCGCCGGCCTCGGTGAGGGAGAGCTGGCGGGTGGTGCGGTGGAGCAGCCGGGTGTGCAGGTGGGTTTCCAGGGCCCCGATCTTCCGGCTCACGGTCGCCAGCGGTAAACCGAGCTCACGAGACGCCGCGGAGAGGCTTCCCGCATCTACGACAGCCACCAGGATGGCCATGGCTTCGAGCTGGTTCATGGCGCCCTATCAATTTCTGGAAGGATGATTCCCGATCCCGCCAGATTATCTTATTCCGCGCGTGTCCCTATCTTTCCCGGCATCCCTACCCAGGAGCGTGCCGTGAGCGGCCCATCCCCAGTCGTTGCACCCATGGCCCCGGCGGCGACCGCGTCGCGCGGGAAGATTTTCATGATGGCGGTGATCGCCGGCGCGGTGATCACCAACCTGTACTGCGTGCAGCCGATCCTGCCGTTGATCGCCACCGGCTTCCACGCCAGCCTGACCGCGGTGGATCTTGTGGCGGGTGCGGCGCTGCTGGGCTTTTCCACGGGCCTGGCGCTGCTGCTCCCGCTGGGCGATCGCTTCGACCGGCGCACGCTGGTGCTCGCCCAGATCGTGATCGCGTTCCTGCTGGATCTTGTGGCGGTGCTCGTGCCGGATATCTGGGCACTGGCCGCGGTGTCGTTCGGCATCGGCATGGTGAGCTGTGTTCCCCAGCAACTGGTGCCTTTTGCCGGCGCGATGTCGCTGCCCGCCGAGCGCGGCCGCAATGTCGGCACGGTGGTCAGCGGCATCATGGTCGGTATCCTGGTTGGGCGCACGCTCGCCGGGGCCGTTGGCCAGGCCTATGGCTGGCGTGCCGTATATGGGGTGGAAGCGGCGCTGATGATTCCTTCGGGCATGGTCGCGCTGTCCATGCTGCCTAAAGGCGTGCCTTCCACCCATCTCAGCTATGGCCGGCTGCTCGCTTCGTTGTGGCCGCTCATGCGCGATAACCGCCCTATCCGTGAATCGATGATGGTGCAGGCCCTGCTCTGGGCGTGCTTCAACGCCTTCTGGGTGAACCTGGCGGCGTTGCTCGCGAATGGGCCATGGCACCTGGGCAGTGCGTGGGCGGGCGGCTTCGGCATCATTGGCGCCGCGGGAGCGTTCGCCGCGTCGCTCGGTGGCCGCATCTCCGATCGCAAGGGCACGCGCTACGTGGTGGGCGTGAGCATCGGCATCGTCGCGCTTGCCTACCTCTTGCTCGCTGGCGCGAACAGCTCGCTGACGCTGCTGGTGGCTGGCGTGATCGTGCTCGATATCGGCGTGCAGGCCGGCCTGGTGTCGAACCAGACCCGCGCGTTCGCCGTGGATCCGAAGGCGCAAGGCCGCATCAACAGCTTGTACATGACGGCGACGTTCCTGGGCGGTGCGCTCGGCACGGTCGTCAGTGGCTGGTTGATGGGCCGGTTTGGCTGGAGTGGCGTCGTCGCGCTCGGGCTCACGCTAGGTGGCATGGCCGCCGTTTACCACCACAAAGGTGCCATCACGCGGGCACAAGACTCGCCCGCGTGATGGTTCATCTCATCGGCAGAATTGCGGTAGGTACTGCGCCGGGATGTCAGCTGATGCGCAGTTGAAGCGCATTTCGCCCTGCGCCACGACCGGGGTGAACACGAGCGAACCACTACTGATTTGACGGTGCGCGGCGCCGCTGAAGGCAACTGCGATACGCCCATCCTCGATCGTGACGCCGGAGACGAAACGCGATGGCGACCCCGCCGTCGCGTTGATGCCTGCCTGCGCGTTGTCGTGCGGCATCTGGCCGTGGCTGTTGTAGTAGTTCAGCACGGCGGCCTTGGCCGGCTCGGCCGCGACCACGCTCTGCATGACTTCTGTACGGATGATGTAGCTCTGGTAGGCCGGGATAGCGATGGCAGCAAAAATCGCCACGACCGGAAGAATCATGACGCACCAGACCACGGCTTTGGGCGGCTCCGGCTCGGTCTGCCCGGTTTCTTTCCACCGGGCCAGCCAGGTCATGATGCCCTGCAGGTAATACATGTTGAGGAAGAACAGCGTCACGCCGCCGATGCGCAGGTTGAGCCCACGCCTGGCGGTCTCGCGCTTGATCGAATCGGCCATCGAAAAGATGCCGACGTAGATCACGATGATGGCGCCAAGCATGATCAGCAACGCCGCCAGCGAGGCTGCCGGGGTCTTCTGCGTGGTAAGCGAGAAGCCGATCAGGTAGCTGACCAGGGCCAGTATGAAGAGTGCGATGGCCTTGCTGCGCTTATCGATCTTGCCGACCCAGCTGGCCTGCACGAACATCCAGATCCAACCGAAGATGCCACCGGTCACCATGGTGAGCAGCAGCACGACGAACCAGTGCAATGAGGGCGGTGTCTGGAAAGTGGCGCGGGGATCGGGCGCGAAGCCGCCATCCTCGCGTGCGCTGAAGCCTCGCGGCGCCCACCCCGCGGAAGGCGGCGGCATCGGCGGCGGCACATCCGTGCCAGGTAGCAAGGTGGCCAGCGGGACCCACTCGGCCATACCCGTACGCCAGGCCAGCACATCAGGCTCGACCTTGCCCTCATGCACCCAGCGGCGCAACACAGCCTCTTCGTACGGGCCGTACTTCTCCCCGCCCCGGCCAATCCAGATCTTGTCTTCCACGTTTTCCCCCTGCGCGGCTCCCTTGCCGCGAGCCGCTACTTTCCGGCGGCCCGACCTGCCCGTCAATGCGTGCACCGAAAATCTACGGAGCCGCCATGGGCGGTCCTACGGACGCGCGCGCTGCGGTGCCGGGCCACATTGCCAGCCTGCGCCCTCCCTGGAGATGCCAACATGGCCAGCAAGACCGCTGCAAAGCCTGCTGCCCCGGAACTCACGCCGGATGTGCTTCCGCGACCGGATTTCCATTTCCCTGGCGAAGTCGGCCGTACGTACCTGGAATCGGACCCGGCGCAATTCCCCAAGCCGGTCGCGGCGCCACAGGGTGCACCGAACATCCTCCTTATCCTTCTTGACGATGCGGGGTTCGGCCAGTTCAGTACGTTTGGCGGAGCCGTGCCCTCGCCCACCATGGACCGGCTGGCCAAAGAGGGCCTGCGCTTCAACCGGTTCCACACCACGGCGCTTTGCAGCCCTACGCGCGCTGCCCTTATCACCGGGCGCAACCACCACTCCGCCGCCTTCGCCGGCATCACCGAGCTGGCCACCGGTTACGACGGCTATACCTGCATTCTTCCGCGCAGCTGCGGCACGGTGGGCGAGGTCCTGCGCCAGAACGGCTACATGACCGCGTGGATCGGCAAGAACCACAACACGCCGACATGGGAAACCAGCGCCGCCGGGCCGTTCGACCGCTGGGCCAACGGCCTGGGCTTCGATTACTTCTACGGGTTCAACGGTGGCGACATGAACCACTGGAACCCGATCCTCTACCAGAACCGCGACCTGGTCCCTGCTTCCACGGACCCCGACTACCACCTCACCACCGATATCGCTGACAAGGCGATCTCGTGGGTGCGCCAGGCCAAGAGCATCGCACCCGACCAGCCGTACTTTCTTTATGTAGCGACGGGTGCCACGCACGCGCCGCACCACACGCCTAAGGAATGGATCGAGAAGTTCAAAGGCCAGTTCGATGACGGCTGGGACGCTTACCGCGAAAAGACTCTGGAGCGGCAGAAGAAGCTTGGCGTAGTTCCGGCCGATACGAAGCTCACCACGCGTTCGAAGGGGCTGCCCGCGTGGGAGTCGCTCAACGCCGACCAGAAGCGGCTGTACGCGCGCATGATGGAAGTGTTCGCCGGCTACGGCGCGCACTGCGACGCCGAGATGGGCCGCGTGGTTGATGCGTGCAAGGCACTGCCTGGCGCCGACAACACCCTCATCATCTACATTGCCGGCGATAACGGATCCAGTGCCGAAGGCGGCATCGAAGGATCGCTGTGCGAGAACATGTTCTTCAATGGCTTTCCGGAAAAATGGGAAGACAACATCAAGGCCATCGACGAACTGGGCGGCCCGCGCCATTTCAACCACTTCCCCTCGGCGTGGGCGCACGCGATGAATACGCCGTTCCAGTGGACCAAGCAGGTGGCCAGCCACTTCGGCGGCACGCGCAACCCCATGATCATCTCATGGCCGGCGCAGATCGCTGAGAAAGGCGCATTGCGCGATCAGTTCCTGCACACAATCGATATCGTGCCCACGTTGTATGAGCTGTGCGGCATCACGGCGCCGACGATCCTCAACGGCATTGCGCAGAAACCGATCGAAGGCAAGAGCTTCGCCAGCGCGCTGCAGGATGGCAAGGCATCCGCACCGCGCAGCACGCAGTACTTCGAACTGGGCTGCAACCGCGGCCTGTACCACGATGGCTGGATGGCCTCTTCCCCGTCGTTCGTGCCGTGGGACCCGAACCGCCAGGAGTGGGACCCGGACAAGGCGGTGTGGGAGTTGTACAACATTGATGAGGATTTCTCCCAGGCCAACGACCTGGCGCAGAAACACCCGGAGAAACTGCGGCAGTTGCAGGACATGTGGTGGGTAGAGGCCGCGAAGTACAGCGTGCTGCCGCTCGACTGGCGCGCGACGATCCGCATGAACGCCGAGCTGATGGGCCGCCCCAGCCTGACCGGGCACCGCACGGAAATGACGTATTACCCGGGCACGATCGGCTTGCCGGATGCGGCGTCCCCGCGCATGTGCAACCGCTCGTGGACGATCACCGCCGATATCGAGGTTCCGGCGAAGGATGCGAACGGCATGATCGTGACCCACGGCGGCCTGGAAGGCGGCTACGGGCTGTACCTGCGCGATGGCACGCCCACGTTCGTCTACAACTTCCTCAGCATAGACCGCACGACGATCACCGGCGAGACGGCGCTACCCGCCGGGCACACGACGCTCTCCGTCGAATTCACGTACGACGGCGGCGGCATGGGCAAGGGCGGCGAGTTCACGCTTAAGGCGGGTGGCAAGGTCCTCGCCACCCGCCGTATCGAACGCTCCATCCCCATCCAGTTCTCGCTGGGCGAAGGGCTCGACATCGGCATGGACGTCGGCTCGCCCGTGGATTTCACCTACCCACTGCCCTTCACCTATACCGGCAAGATCAACCAGGTGACGATCACGCTGGGCAAGCTGGATATTGGCAAGGCGCCGGCCTAGCGCAATGCCGGAGATCTGTCGGCCTGTGCCGAGCCCGTCTCCGGGTTGTAGGCCGGGTTAGCGCTGTCGGTGGGGCCGGGCACATGCGGTACGCGCGGCAGCGCGCTTTCACGCCAGGCGCGGACAACGAGGTCGCGCAGCATCGTGGCGCCGGCGGCGGTGCGCTGGTAGATGAGTGCGCGCGCCTCGGTATCCTTCGGGTCAGTCCACGCGCCGCGCTTGTCCAGCTGGTACACCTTCTCCACGCTGTCGCCGGATTTCGACAGGTACGCGAGCACCGCATCGAACACATCGCCATCGATCGGGTTGGCCGCGGGTACGCGGCGGAGCAGGTCCTGGTCGGTGAGGTTGATGGCATCGACGAAGCCGCTTTCCATGCGCCCGTGGATTTTCGGGTCGCGCGTGTAGTCTTTCGGGTCGGGACCCTGCCAGCCGTTGTGATGGATGGTGACGTGGAGCGGCTGCGCGCCATCGCCCACGTAGTGACCCATCCATGCGACATACATGGCGCAGGCGGTCTCGATGTGCGCGGTGTCCTCGCCGTGGGCCTGGCCCTCGCGGTACGAACGGAAGCCCGTGACGAGGTGGCCATACACCTCCACCAGCGCGTACGGCAGCGTGCCGGTCCAGCGCACGTTGGTGCGCACCGCCTCGGGCGAATGCTCGGCAGCCAGCCGTTTCTGCTCCTTGTCCAGCGCCAGGATGAACTCGAACCGCGAACGCGGGATCGGCTTCATGAAGGCGAACTGCTCCTGGAACCAGCCGTGGTTCGGGTCTTCTTCCATCTTCGAGAACGGCGTGGCGTCGTCGCGCCAGTCATCGGGCAGCGTGGCCGAGTCTTCAATCAGGCCGATGTAGTTGCGCAGGAACACCGGGCCATCGGCCGGCAGGCTCTCCACCGCCGTACGATCGATCACGGCGTGGCCACGGTGGCCCCAGCCCAGTGCGGGGCCGGCGGCAAGGGTGATGGCCATGGCAATCGCGGCGGCGAGGCCACGGGCACGGCGGGGTGAGAGGTTCATCGGCAGCCCTGTCAGTTGAGGTCGTACTTCACGTGGAGGTAGTACGTGCGGCCGTAGTTATTCAGGTTGCGCATGTACTGGTAGTGGTCGCCAACGGTTTCGTACTGATCCTTGCCGAACAGGTTGGCGGCGCTGAGCGATGCCGACCAATGGTCGTCGAACGTGGTGTCCCACGAGGCATCGGTAACGTAGCGCTGGCGGAAGCCGCGATCCTGCCACGGACTGGCGCCGATGGTAATCAGGTAGCGATCGGTGAAGTTCTCGGTGACGGTCAGGCGGCTGCGCAGCGCGGGGACCTGCCAGGTTACGCCCAGGTTCGCGATATTTCGCGGCTGGTTCAGCAACTGGTAGAGGGTGCGCGTGCCATTGGCGCTCGTGTAGTTCATCTGGCCATCCATGTGGGTGGCGTTGAACAGCACGTCGAACTTCTGGCCGACGAAGGCCATGTCGCGACTCACCAGTGAAAATTCCAGGCCCTGCACCTGCGACTTGTCGACATTTTCCGGCGTGACGATCGTGACCAGGCGCCCAAGGGTGTCGGTCGATTCATCGCTCACGCTGACGATATCGGACTGGATCTTTTTCTTGAACCATGCCAGCGACGCGTAGGCGTTGCCATCGTTGAAGTAGTGCTCGATCGAGGCGTCCATATTGAAGGACTTCTCGGGCTTCAGGCCCGGGTTACCGCGGGAGATGGTGCACTCGGCGTCGTCACCGCACGTTTCCACCTCGGCCTGGGCGATGTTCGAGGGCACGGGCCGGCCGATCGTGCGGCTCAGGCTGACGCGCACGTTGGTGTCATCGGTGATGTGCGTGGTGATGTTCAACGACGGAAGCGGGTAGTGGTAGCTGCCGTCG
This sequence comes from Luteibacter sp. 621, assembly GCF_050435445.1. Lineage (NCBI taxonomy): Bacteria > Pseudomonadati > Pseudomonadota > Gammaproteobacteria > Lysobacterales > Rhodanobacteraceae > Luteibacter > Luteibacter sp. 621. Next base: position 71,689 of record NZ_JBNDKI010000017.1, read on the forward strand.
TTCTTCGTCTTGCCGGATACCACGCCGTTATTGATCGTTGGGGTATCGGCAACATAGGTCGTATCGTCGTAGCGCACCCCGAGCACCGCTTCCACCACCGGCGTGGCGTAGTGCAGCGACAGGTAAGCGTCCTTCACCTTTTCCTTATAGCCAAAGTCGGATGCCTGGCTGCTGTAGAGCGAGGAGGCCTGGTTCACCGGCAAGGTGGACCAACCGCCGTTGGCCAGGAACGCAGGCAGGTCGAAGAACGGGAGCGCGTACATGGCCTTCGGGTAGTTCCAGCCAGGGTTGTACAGGCCACCGGTGAGCGTGCTTCCCGTGGCGTAGATCTGCTGGGTGTAGTCGGTCGCCACGTTCATCAGCTTGTACTCTGCACCCGCGGCGAGGCCGAATCCTTGCGCGCCTGCGTCAATGTTCTTTGCAAAGTCCAGGCGCACGTCGCCGAGGCCGGCGGTACCCGTGGTCTGCTGCTGGTTGGCGCTGCTGACCTTGTACGGTGAGTTCGTGATGATCGAGGGGTCGGCCAGCGAGGTCATGTTGAAGATCTCGCCCTTGCTGTCCGAGCCGTAGTACATGGTCGGATCGCCGCTGGGCGTGGCCGTCAGCTTCATATTGGACTGGTCCACGTTCACCCGGTCGCGGGTATAGCCAGCCGTAAAGCGCAGGATCGAATCGTCCCCGCGCCATTCCACGTTGCCGATGAGGCCGCGGTTATTGCGGGCCCAGTTCTTGTTGCCGAAGATGACGTTGAGGCTCTGCAACGGCGAGCTTCCCGCTGTCGCGGTCTGGCCTGACACCGACTTGGCGGCATCGAATTCGTAGCCGTTCTCGGTGCGCTGCTCCTCCATGCCGTAGCCATAGGCCATGAGCGAGGCTTTCACCGGGCCGTTCGCCGGCCACCACTCGAGCTTGACCGAGCCGCCGTAGGTCTTCACCCGGCGGTTATCGGCGTAGTACGCGATGTTGTACGGCGCGGCAAGCCCGTTCCAGCCGCTGGCCACGTTGGGGCCGGAGATGTTGGCACCCGCTTCGTTATAGAAGTACTGCGAGGTCTGGAAGAGCTTGTTCTGGTTCGCGTTGTATTCCTGGTGGCGTGCCGAGACGGTGATACCAAACTCATCGTCGGAACCGAAGATGGTGGAGTACTTCGCATTCACGCCATCGCCGAACAGCGAACGGGTCTTCGGCTGCGCATTGTGGCCGCCATCGTTCTCCAGATCATGGTGGTTCACGTTGGCATCCACGTGCAGCGTGTTCTTCGCGAAATCGAACGCGCTGTTACTCACCAGGTTGATCGCGCCACCGATGCCATCGGGGTTCTGCTCGGCGGAGAACGTCTTGTAGACGTCGATCCGATCGGCGATATCACTAGGGATCAGCTGCAGGTTGATCGAGCGGGCGCCACCGCCCTCATCGCCCACCGACGCCATGGTCAGCCCGTCCAGCGTCGTGCTGTTGAGGTTGGATTCGATTCCGCGCACGGTGATATAGCGCGGCTGGTCCTCATCGCGGGTGACGCTGATACCTGGTGCGAGCAGCAGGCGCTGGGCGACCGAATCGTCCTGGGCGTGGACCTGGATGCTGTCCCGATCAATCGAATCAACCAGGACGCTCGCGTTCCTTTTCTTCGCCAGTTCCGTGTCGGTCACCGCCGTGGTCGCGGCAACGCTTACGCCATCCAGCGTTGTGGTCTCGTTAGCCGGCTTCTTGCGTGCCGCACGCGTGCTCGCGTCCATCGTGTCGGCATGTGCTGCCGGTTCCGTGTCACCCGCCCGGGCGTGTGGCGTGGTGAGGGCCAGGCTGATCGCCAAGGCAAGCAGGGCCGTTCCCGGGGCGCGGGAAGGCATACGAGCAAATCGCATCTTTTCATTCTCGCAGCGGTTTCAATCGATCTAATTTCGCGAGAGTCGATGACACTGCGCTTACAGGCACGCTGCGCGAGCCTGCGAAAACTACGGGAATTTCCAGGAAGGTGACGTGGCTAACACTTCCGGGTACGTGGATGGGCAGACGGCCCACGGCATGACCTGGGACACATGCCGTGGGCAGTCGCTGCCGTTACGCGCGCGCATCGCGCGCGGCAGCTCGGGGCCTAGTCGTGACCGTGGCTCATGAATTGCTCCACGACATTCGACATATCGAACGATTTGCCACCCTGCACGGGCGGGAATTCCGTAAGGGTCTTCAGATGCTCCTGCATCAACTCGCCTAGTGGACCGGTCTGCCAGGAGATCTTCTGCAGCAGATGGCCGTAGGAATCCGTGCTGTCGTATGACTCGAAGGGATCCATGCGGATATTGAACACCAGCGGCTTGCTGCGCCCCGAAATATTGCCGTAGTAGTCTTCGGTGAGGGAGAAATGCCATTTCCATGGCCCCATGCGCATCGCGGTGAGCTTGCTTTCGTTGTAGTGGAAGATGTGATTTCGCCGGGAGCTCTTCGCCTTGCCCGTCCAGTAATCGACATTGTCCACACCATCGATGTACTGCTTCTTCTCGCGCTTCACTTTCTCGTTGACATCCGTGACACCGGCAGCGACCGCCAGGCCGGTGAACATGTCCTGGTGACACTGGATGCCGTTGAGGATCTGGCCGGCCGGAATCTGTCCCGGCCAGCGCAGCATGGAAATGACGCGGACGCCGCCTTCATAGGTCGTCATCTTCTCGCCCCGGAACGGCGTGGTTGCGCCGTGCGCCACGACGAGTGCTCCGGCCCGTTATCGGTGGAGTACCAGACGATGGTGTTCTCCTCCAGGCCGTTCTCCTTGAGAAAGTCCAGCACCAGGCCGATATCGTGATCGTGCTGCAGCATGCCTGAGCCGTGCAGGTCAGCTTCGGAGGTGAAGGTTTCGGCCGCGTAGCGCCACTTATCATTGAGCCGCGTATAGAGGTGCATGCGGCTGGTGTTGAGCCAGACGAAGAACGGCTTGTCCTCGCCCTTCGCATGTTTCATGAATTCGAACGCGCGCGGGATCACTTCCGCCGCGTCGAAGTCTTCCATGCGCTCTTTGTGCAGGCGTCCGGTATCGGTGATCTTTTGTTTGCCGATCCGACCGAACCGCGGATCTTCCTTGGTGTCATCCTTGTCCGTCGCGACGGAATGGATCACGCCGCGGGCGCCGAACTTCTTTGCGTATGCTGCCTCGCTGCCCGCATAGGCCTTCGCAAACTGTTGATAGTCGCGCTGCTCTTCCTGCTCCGAGACATTCAGGTGGTAGAGGTTGCCGAAGAACTCCTGGAAGCCATGGTTGGTGGGCAGGTGCTCGTTGCGGTCGCCAAGGTGGCTCTTGCCGAAGTGCCCCGTGGCGTAACCGGCCTCGAGCAACACCTCGGCCAGGCACGGCGACTGCGGTTGCAGGCCCAGGGGATCGCCGGGCTGGCCGACGGTGACCATGCCCGAGCGAATCGGGTACTGGCCGGTAATGAAAGCCGCACGCCCTGCGGTGCACGATGGCTGGCCGTAATGGTCGGTAAAGCGGATGCCCTCCAGGCCGATGCGATCAAGGTTGGGCGTGGTGTAACCCATGGTCCCCATGCCGTACGCGCTGACATTCTGCCAGCCGATGTCATCGCCCCAGATGACGAGGATATTGGGTCGCCCGCTCTTAGCCGCCTTCGTTGCCATGACGCTTCGCCTCGACACCGCCGCCGCGATGTTCCTGTGGGATGGGCCGCTTATGCTCCGCTGGCCGGGCTCCGTAGATAAGCGAAGATCTACGCAATGGGCGTAGGTAGAATTGCTCCTCCGGCACGCTGCGCCGCGCCGGCCGCCGGGGCACGAGGCGATCGCGCCCGCCCATGGCGCTCCCGGGAGCGGGTGCTAAGATCGGCCACCAGCCGAGCCGGTCCCTCGCATGCCCGACATAGCTCCTGCCCGATCCGATCGACTCGACGCCCTGGAGGCTGAGGGCATCCACATCATTCGCGAGGTGGCGGCATCGTTCCAGCGGCCGGTGATGCTCTATTCGATCGGCAAGGATTCGACGGTCCTTCTCCACCTGATGCGTAAGGCCTTTTCGCCAGCGCCTCCACCCATTCCGCTGCTCCATATCGATACCACGTGGAAGTTCGCCGAGATGATTTCGTTCCGCGATCGGGTGGCCGCGCAGGTTGATGTGCACATGCACGTCCACATCAACCAGGATGGCGTGCGACAGGGCATTTCACCGCTGACACACGGTGCCACGGTACATACGGACATCATGAAAACCGAGGCGCTCAAGCAGGCGCTGGGCACCTTCGGCTTCGACGCCGCCCTGGGCGGCGCGCGGCGGGATGAGGAGAAGGCCCGGGCGAAGGAGCGGGTGTTTTCATTCCGGACCGCGCAGCACCGCTGGGATCCGCGCAACCAGCGCCCCGAATTGTGGAACCTGTACAACACCAAGATCCATAAGGGTGAGAGCGTTCGCGTGTTCCCGCTCTCCAACTGGACCGAGCTGGATGTGTGGCAGTACATCCGCAGGGAACGGATCGACGTGGTGCCGCTTTACTTCGCCCGCATGCGCCCCACCGTGGCACGCGATGGCGCCTTGATCATGGTGGACGACGACCGCCTCACCCTTCGCGAGGGCGAGGTCGTCACCGAGCGCATGGTCCGGTTCCGCACGTTGGGCGACTACCCGCTAACGGGCGCCATGGAGTCAACGGCAGCCACCCTCGACGACATCATCAGCGAATTGCAGGTATCGCGCACGTCGGAGCGCCAGGGCCGCATCATCGACCACGATCCCGCCGCGTCGATGGAGCGCAAGAAACAGGAAGGCTATTTCTGATGACGGATGCGAACGGCGCAACGCAGTCACCGGGAGGACTGCTTCGCTTCATCACCTGCGGTAGCGTGGATGACGGGAAGAGCACCCTGCTCGGCCGCCTGTTGTTCGATGCCGGCATGGTTCCCGATGACCAGCTGGCTGCCCTTGTGCGCGATAGCGCCGTGAGCGGATCGGTACCTGGTGGCGCCATCGATTTCGCGCTGCTGACCGATGGACTGGACGCCGAGCGCCAGCAGGGCATCACGATCGACGTTGCGTACCGTTATTTCCATACCCCGAAACGCGGATTCATCGTGGCCGACTGCCCGGGGCACGAGCAGTACACACGAAACATGGCAACCGGTGCTTCCACCGCCGATCTCGCCGTGCTTCTCGTCGATGCGCGCAAGGGACTGCTGCCGCAAACGCGGCGCCATACCTACCTGTGTGCCCTGATGGGGATCCGCAAGGTCATCCTGGCCGTGAACAAGATGGACCTGGTGGACTTTTCGGCCGACGCGTACGGCGCGATCGTCGAGGCCTACCTTCCCCTGGCGGAAAGCCTGGGCATCACCCAGATCGACGCGCTCCCGGTCGTGGCGATCGACGGCGACAACATCGGATCATCGTCATCGCGGATGCCGTGGTACCTCGGCCCCCCGCTGCTCAGGCTTCTGGAATCCGCGCCAGTACCCACCCCCGGGACCTGCGCATTCCGCATGCCCGTGCAGTGGGTAAGCCGCCCCGGGCCACAGTCACGTGGCTACGCCGGAACAGTGGCCAGCGGCACCCTCGCCATCGGCGACGACCTCGTACTGCTTCCCGGCACACGCACCGCGCGCGTGTCGGGCATCTGCGTGGCCGGTGAACCTGCCCAGGCCGCGCAAGCCGGCCAGGCCGTCACGGTCGCGATCGACCGCGAGCTGGACATCTCCCGCGGTGATGTCCTTGCTGCCGCCAACGCACCCTGTGAGGTCTCGTCGCATTTCGCCTGCCACGTGGTGTGGATGGGCGAGGAAGCCCTTCTCCCCCACCGCACCTATTTGCTGAAGCTCGGCGCGAGCACCGTCAACGCGCGCGTGACCAACATCAAGCACAAGGTGGATGTCGATACACAGGCGCAGCTGGCCGCCACGCGACTCGAGCTCAACGAGATCGCTTACTGCAATCTGGAAACCGATGCGCCACTGGCCTTCGAACCGTTCGAGACCAACCGCACACTGGGCGGGTTCATCCTGATCGACCGTGCGACGAACGCGACCGTTGGCTGCGGCATGATCCAGTTCGGCCTGCGCCGCTCCGCCAACGTCCACTGGCAGCAGGTGGATGTGGACAAACAGCTGCGTTCCGCCGCCAAGGGGCAGCGCCCGCTGTGTATATGGCTGACGGGCCTTTCCGGCTCCGGCAAGTCCACCATCGCCAACCTGGTGGAACGCCGGCTGGCCGATGCCGGCTTCCACACGTACATGCTCGATGGCGACAACGTCCGCCACGGCCTGAACAGCGACCTTGGCTTTACGCCCGAGGCGCGCGTGGAGAACATCCGCCGCCTCGCCGAGGTCGCCCACCTTATGACCGATGCCGGGCTCATCGTGCTGGTCTGCGCCATCTCACCGTTCCGCAACGAACGCCAGTTCGCCCGCGAACGCTTCGGTGAAGGGGAATTCCTGGAGGTGTTCGTCGATGCCTCGCTCGATACGTGCGAGGCCCGCGATCCGAAGGGCCTCTACAGGAAGGCTCGCGCGGGGGACATCAAGAACTTCACTGGCATTGATTCACCCTACGAACCGCCGGAGCAGGCGGACGTGCACCTGCTCGCGGACCATGCCGATCCGGTCGCATTGTCCGAGGCACTTTATGGGATCGTCGGCAAACGCATTCGAGGGGGCTGACGCCAGGCGCGGCTATTTCCCAAGCGCGTGATGCCCATAACTAAACGCGCGCGTGACCTGCCAGCCACTTGCCGTCCGGTGCCAGACGAGCATGAAGTGTGCCGCACCGAAACATTCATCGGTCTTCAAGTCGCAGAAATCCTGCTCGCCCTCTTCGATCGCGCCAAAATCCTTGATCGGATAAACCTGCAACGTGCCGGGCACCAGCTTGCGGCGGAAATGGCCGCATACATTCTGGCGGGTTCGCTCCATGTACTCCTTGCGGGTCCAGGTCACGCCGCCGTTGTCGTGATAGAACTCGAGGTTCGGATCGATCATTGCGGCGTGTTCGTCGAGCTGGCCGGGCTGGTCGCACGTATTGAACGCGCCGAAGAACCGGGTATCCAACGCGGTAACGGTGCGCTCCAGCGCTTGCTGGGTCAGCACCGCTTGCTTCGTATCATCACCCTGTGGTGACGCCATCGCGGACATAGCCGCCATGGCTGCAGCCACGACGATTGCACAGTGGTAGCGGGACATCCGGAACTCCCTTGCCTGTTATTCGATGTTCTGCACCTGCTCGCGCATCTGCTCGATCAACACCTTGAGCTCAACGGCAGCATTGGTCGTCCGCGAATCCACGGACTTCGAGCCCAGCGTGTTTGCCTCGCGGTTGAATTCCTGCATGAGGAAATCGAGGCGGCGGCCCACCGGTTCCTTCAGCGCCAGCACGCGGCGGGCTTCGCTGATGTGGGTGGTGAGGCGGTCGAGCTCTTCATCCACGTCGATGCGGGTGATCTGAAGGACCAGTTCCTGCTCCAGGCGGCCCGGCTCCACCGGCTGGCGCACATCGGCCAGGCGGGTTTCCAGGCGGGCGCGGAGCGCCGTGCGGATTTCCGGCAGCCAGCCACGTACATCGCCGACGATCTTCTCGATGCCATCCAGGCGCTCGCGCAGGATCTCGCCCAGCTTGGTGCCTTCGCGGCCACGCGTATCGGAAAGCGCATCCAGCGCGCGGTCGACCACATCGAGCAGCGCCGCCTGCAGGGCATCGGCATCGGCTTCGGGCTGCTGCAGCACGCCCGGGAAACGCAGCAGTTCGGTGAACTCAATGTTCATCCGCGGAAAGCGGTGCTCCAGGTCCAGCGCCAGCTCGGAGAGCCGGGACAGGATCTGGCCGTTGATGCGCAGGCCTTCGGCACTGCCCTGCTCGGTGCGCAAGCGCACGGTCACATCCACCTTGCCGCGGGAAAGGCGGCCGGCGATGCGCTCACGCAGGGCGCTTTCAAAGCTGCGCAGATCCTCGGGCAGGCGGGGGCTGATCTCGAGGTAGCGGTGGTTCACGGTGCGCAGCTCGCAGGTGAGCGTGCCGGACGGGCCCGCGCTCTCGGCGGAGGCGTAGGCGGTCATGCTACGGATCATGGGGGCTCGCTCGCGCGTGAAGGAAAGGTGGCAATGGTAAACTGACCCACCGCCCGCGCCCAACCCAGGCCTTTCCATGACCTTTTCCCGACCGAGCGGCCGCGCTGCCGACCAGCTGCGACCCGTCACCATCGAGCGCCACTACACCCGCCATGCCGAGGGCTCCGTGCTCGTAAGCTTTGGCGATACCAAGGTGCTGTGCACCGCCTCGGTGGAAGAACGCGTGCCACCGTGGCTGCGCGGCAAGGGCGAAGGCTGGGTCACGGCCGAGTACGGCATGCTGCCCCGCGCTACCACCGACCGCACCCAGCGCGAAGCCGCGCGCGGCGGCCAGGGTGGCCGCACCATGGAAATCCAGCGCCTGATCGGCCGCTCGCTGCGTGCCTGCGTGGACCGCGCCGCCCTGGGTGAGCGCGTGATCACCCTGGATTGCGACGTGATCCAGGCCGATGGCGGCACCCGTACCGCCGCGATCACCGGCGCCTACGTGGCCCTGGTCGATGCCGTGGGCACCCTGCTCAAGCGCAACGCGATCAAGCGCGACCCGATCATGGGCGCCATCGCCGCCGTTTCGGTGGGCGTCTACAAGGGTGTGCCGGTGCTGGATCTTGATTACGCTGAAGATTCCAACTGCGATACCGACATGAACGTGGTGATGAACGACGGTGGCGGTTTCATCGAGGTACAGGGCACGGCCGAAGGCCACGCCTTCCGCCGCGACGAAATGAACGCCCTGCTCGACCTGGCCACCAAGGGCATCAACGAGCTGGTGCTGGCACAGCGTGCCGCGCTGGAGTCCACGCCGTGACCGCCGACGTCCGTGCGGCGACCGCCGGCGACCTGGACGCGATCGTCGCCGTGCACCACGCGGCCTTCGGCCGGCCCAACGAGGGTGACCTCGTGCGCCGCCTGGTCGAGGCTGGCCACGCCACGATCTCGCTGGTCGCCGTGGATGCAGACGATGCCGTGATCGGCCATGTCCTGTTCTCGCCGCTTACGGTCGAGACCGGTGACGACGGCAAGGCCCTTGGTCTCGCCCCCATCGCCGTGCACCCGGATCACCAGCGCCAGGGTGTCGGGCATGCCCTGATCGAAGAAGGCATCGGCGCCTGCTTCGTGGCCGATGCCCGCGCCGTGTTCGTGCTGGGCTCGCCGGCGTATTACGCCAAGTTCGGCTTCACCAAGGCCTCGGCGCACGCGCTGCACGATGCCTTCGAGGGCGGCAACGCCTTCCAGGTGCTGCCGCTCACCATCGATGGCCTGGCGGGTTATGCCGGCCGCGTGAATTACGCACCCGCGTTCTCGGAAGGCCTGTAATGCGCATCGTCCTGGCCTCGGGTAACGCCGGCAAGGTGGTGGAGCTGGAACAACTGCTCGCGGGTACTGGCGTGCAACTGGTGCCGCAAACCACGCTGGGCGTGAGCGATGCCGATGAAACGGGCCTTACCTTCGTCGAGAACGCGCTGATCAAAGCGCGCCACGCGGCGCGTGCCACGGGCCTGCCCGCGCTGGCTGACGATTCGGGCATCTGCGTGGATGCGCTGAACGGCGCACCGGGCCTGTATGCCGCCCGTTATTCGGGCGTGCACGGCGATAGCGCGGCGAATAACGCCAAGCTCCTGCGCGAACTGGATAGCGTGCCGATGGAAAAGCGTACGGCGTACTTCATCGCCGTACTGGTGCTGCTACGCCACGCGGACGATCCGGCGCCGCTGATCGCCGAAGGCCGCTGGCACGGGCGCATTCTCGAGGCGCCGCGCGGCGCGGGCGGCTTCGGCTACGACCCGCTGTTCCTTCCCGATGGCTCGGACCTGGGCGCCGCCGAGATCGAGCCGGCCCTGAAGAACCGCCTCAGCCACCGTGGCCAGGCGCTGGACGTGCTGAAGGCGCGCTTCGCCGAACTCGCATGAGCACGCTGTCGCCGCCGCTGTCCCTGTATGTGCACATGCCGTGGTGCGTGCGCAAATGCCCGTACTGCGATTTTAACTCGCATGGCGTGCGTGGCACGCCCGAGTACGCCACCTACGTGGATACCTTGCTGGCGGACATGGACGCAGACCTGCGCGACTTCGAGGCGGCGATCGCCGGCCGCCGGATCGAAACGGTGTTTTTCGGCGGCGGCACACCCAGCCTGTTCACCCCGGAACTGATCGGCCGCTTCCTCGATGGCGCGCGCAAACGCTTGCCGTTCGTCGAGGACGCCGAAGTGACCCTGGAGACGAACCCGGGCACCGTGGAGCATGGCCGTTTCGATGGTTACCTGGCCGCCGGGGTGAACCGCATTTCGTTCGGCGTGCAGAGCTTCGACAACGACAAGCTCCACCGCCTGGGCCGCATCCACTCGGCGCACGAGGCGGCCGATGCGGTGCGCCAGGCCCAGGATGCCGGCATCGATAACATCAATATCGACCTGATGTACGCCCTGCCCGACCAGGACCTGGCCGGTGCACTGGATGACGTCGACAAAGCCATGGCCCTCGGGCCCACCCATATCTCGCACTACCAGCTCACCCTCGAGCCGAACACGGCCTTCGCCGCCAACCCGCCGCCGTTGCCCGATGACGACGCCGCCTGGGCGATCCAGGAAGCCTGCCAGGACCGGCTGGCCGCGGGCGGTTACGGCCAGTACGAGGTATCGGCGTATGCCCGGCCAGGCCGCCGCTGCGCGCATAACCTCAATTACTGGCGCTTTGGCGATTACCTGGGGATCGGTGCCGGTGCCCACGGCAAGGTGAGCGGCACCGAAGGCGTACGCCGCCGCTGGAAATCGCGCCTGCCCGCGGCCTACCTTTCGGCCGCAGGCGGCCCCACGCGGATCGGGGGCGATAGCATGGTGGCAGGCGATGACCTGCCCTTCGAATACATGCTCAACGCCTTGCGCCTGATCGATGGGGTGCCCCTCACGGACTTCGCCGAGCGCACCGGCCTGCCGCTGGAAACGATCGCCACGCGCCTGGCCGAATGCCGCCGCCGCGGCTGGATCGATAACGACCCGGCCGCCCTGCGCACCACGGCGCTGGGCCAGCGCTTCCTTAATGACGTGATCGAAGCCTTCATGGCCTGATCGGCCGCTCACGTAGGTTGAGACCTACACCGTTCGCCTTAGGTCTTATGCCGCCCCACGCCCGCTGGCGCCCGGGGCAGACGGCCGTCTAAACTTGCGGCCAAGGCCGGGGAGGGGCCTATCTCATGAATCCTGGCACGCCGCCGTTCGGCCGGACGGGACCGCATCCCGTCGCCCTTTCGCCGCGTGCCGAACGCGAGGCGCAGCAGGGCCTGTCCCTGTGCCTGACGTGGCTGGATATGCCGCTGCGCGAAGCCCTGCGTGATTTCGACCAGCGCATGTTCGCCGTGGCGGAAAGCAGCCGTAACCACCTGGAACAGCAGGATTGCTTCGAAAGCCGCGGCATCGTCCAGCGTGAAGGCCCGGCATTCCGCAACCGCTTTGCATCCCACCTTTCCGAGCGCTTTCGCCACCTGGGCGAGCCCACGGGGCAGACGGCCACCAGTGATTACACCGGGCTTAACCTCAGCCTGGTGGATCCGGAAGAACAGGAACAGAGCGATGCGCTGGCCAGCATGGCCGCGCGCGCCGAGGCACGCAGCGCCAGCAGCCTGTTCGAACTGGGTTACCGCCTGGCGGTACTCGCAGGTACGCCCCCGCTCGAGGGCGAGGCCTTGCCGGCTGGGCCACGGGCGTTGACCGCTGCCTTGCAGGCGGCCATGGAAAACATGCCGCTGACCCCTCAGCACCGGCTCATCCTGTTCCAGGCCGTGGATACCCGCGTGCTCGGCCATAGCGAAGCGTTTTACGGGGCACTCAACGAACATTACCGGACGCGCGGCATCCTGCCGGGTTTCCGGGTTTACCCGAACGTGCGCGTTAGCAGCGCACCGGCTGGCGATCGTCGCGCACGGCCTGGCGAAGGCGGTACCGGCGAGGCGGGCATGGGCGCAGGCACCACCGGTACCGGTGGCGGCAGCGGCGGAGCCGGCAGCGGTGGCGCGACACCCGAAGGCAACATCGGCGTGCTCGAAAGCCTGCGCCAGTTGCTGTCCCAGCGGGCCCAGACCGGCCGTGGCGCCGGGTTTGCCCCAGGCCGCCTGGCGTCCGATGACGAGTTGCAAACCGCGCTGCTCGCCCTGCAAGGCCACGTCAGCGACGTGACCGATGCCGCGCAGCGGGAGATCCGCACCGCCGGCGCCCTGCGCGATGAATTGCTGACCCAGCTCAACCGCGGCCGCCCCGCAGGCTCCCCGCTGGCCGAGCTGACCATCGAGCAAGGCGATACGGTGGAACTCACCGCCATGCTGTTCCAGAACCTGGGCCAGCAGATGGGCGCTGCCAGCGCCGGCCGCCGCGTGCTGGGTGGCCTGCAATGGCCCATGCTGCGCGCCGCCGTGAACGATCGCGGCTTCTTCGACCAGCCTGAACACCCCGCGCGCCAGTTGCTCAACACCGTTAGCGAGGCCGCGCACCACTGGCTGGATCCGGCCGAGGGCGAGCCCGATACCGCCCTGCTCGATCGCCTTGAACGCCTGGTGGTGGATGCCAGCGCGGCGCAGGTGATTGACCCGGCATGGCGCGCCGATATCGAAACCCAGATCGCCCAGCTGACCCGCAAGGCCCACGTGGCCGAACGCCGGCAGATCGAGGCGATGGAAGGCCGTGACCGGCTGGAGCGCGCTCGCCAGCGCGCCAGCGAAGTGATGAGCGAGCGCATGGTGGCTGGAAGCACCCCGCGCGGCGTGCTGCGCATCCTGCTCGAGCGCACCTGGGCCGACGTGCTGGCGCTGCACATCCTGCGTGGCGGTGAGACCGGTGAGGCTTACCTGCATTGCCTGGGCGTGACCGACCAGTTGCTGGGCCGCCGCCCGGTCGCTGACAAACAGAAGCTGCGCCAGGAAGTGGAGCGCGGCCTCGAGCACCTGGGCATGCACCCCTCGGAGGCTGCGCAGGTGGCCGCCGGCCTGTTCGAGCCCACCCAGGAACGCCAGAGCGACGATACGCCGACCGCGACCGACGTGGCCATGCGCCTGAAGCAGCGCCCGCGCCTGGGCGAAGGTACCGCCCATGGTGAACCTGTGGCACCGGTGGAGCCGACGCCGCTGGATGCCGCCGCGCGCGCCGTCTACGACAGCTTTGCCAGCCTGCGCTTTGGCACCTGGTTTGAATTCACCCAGGCCGATGGCGAGATCGTGCGGCGCAAACTTGCGTGGTTCTCGCCCGCCACCGGGCGCTGCCTGTTCGTGAACCAGCGGGGCACCCGTACCGATGATATCGACCTGACCCGCCTGGCCCGCATGGTGTCCGCCGGTGAAGCGCGCGAATGGCGCGATGAACGCGTACCGCTGATCGATCGCGCGTGGCAGGCCGTCGCACGGGCCCTGCGCCGCGAGCGCATGAATGAACGGATGGCGGGCCACGCATGAAGAGTGAATTCGAACAGCGCCGCGCCCCGCGCAAGCGCGCCACCTCGCCCATGCCCGTGGTCGATGTGATGAACGATGCGGTGCTGGGCCAGCTGGGCAACCTTTCGGCCACCGGCATGATGCTGCTCGGCACGCGTGAGCCGCGTGCCGGCGCGGTGCACCAGGTCACGTTCAACCTGCCCGATGCCCAGCATCGCGAGCACGCGGTAGTGATCGGCATCCAGGAACAGTGGCACGAGCCGGCGGCTTCGGCCGGCCAGTTCTGGTCGGGCTACCGCATCATCTCCGGCAGCGAGGATGACGTGCGTGCCATCGATGAATGGATCGGGCCGCCGGCCGACTGAACGGCGGCCATCGGTGGCGCTTTACCGCCATGCCCGCAAGGGGTCACCATCGCCACGATGAACCACCCGACGACCCTGCTTGTTGATACCACGCTCGAACGCGACGATGCCGCCGCGGCCGCCACTAGCCTGTACCTGAAGCTGATCGGCGACGGCACCATTTCCCCGGTGGTAGACCCGGGCATGGACACGCCATTCAAGGTGGTGGACCACCAGCTCATGGCCGATACCGGCGTTTTTGCGATTGGCCTGCACGCCAGCGGCCACCACTGGATAGACGATGGCCAGCGCGCATTGATGGTGGATGGCGGCCCGGAGAACGGCATTTTCTGCCGCTACGATGGCAGCTTCACCATCCGCTGCCCGCACTGCCGCGAGCTGCTTTCGCCGGGTAGCGAGGGCAGCGACGCGCTCGAAGAGGCGCTCGCCGTGTGGTGCGATTCGCCCGACTCGGCCTTCGTCGCCTGCCCTGCCTGCTCGACCTGGACGCCGCTGACCCACTGGGCATCCCCCACGCACGACTTCGCGGTGGGCCATTTCGCGATCAGCCTGCACGGCGTACACATGCGCTCGCTGATCGATGGGGGCAGCCACCCCGCGCTGGCCCTGCGCCTGCGACTGGGTGACCTGGCCAGCGATTACACGGTGGTGTACTCCGCCGCCTGAACCACCCGGGCGTGGCGAACCCATGGGGTTGGCTAGTGGCGCCGGGAGGCGCACCATACGTGGTTGCCCCACCCCACAATCGCCGGAGATCCACGATGAACGACGCGCTGGCCGCGCTCTATCCGCAGCACCTTGCCACCCTGCGTGAACGCACCGATGTCGCGCTCGCCCGCGGCGGTTTCGACCACCTCGTTGTCCCGGCCGGCCGCCCGATCACCAAGTTCATGGATGACCTGGACTACCCGTTCACGGTGAACCCGCACTTCAAGCACTGGCTTCCGCTGATCGATGCCCCGGGTAGCTGGCTGGTGTACACCCCGGGCCAGAAGCCCAAGCTGGTGTTCCTGCAGCCGCACGATTACTGGCATGTGGTGCCGGAAGCACCGACCGGATACTGGGTGGACCACTTCGATATCGTCACCGTGCGCAAGGCGGCCGATGCCATCGCCGAACTGCCGCTGCAGTCGCGTAGCGCGATCATCGGCGACCAATATTGCGGCGTGAACGAGGTGCAGCCGAACAACCCGTCGGCCGTGACCGATTACCTGCACTACCACCGCGCCTACAAGACACCGTACGAACTGGAACTGATGCGCGAAGCCAGCCGCCGTGGCGTGCGTGGCCACCGCGCGGCCGAGAAGGCGTTCCGCGACGGCGCGAGCGAACTGGGCATCCACCAGGCCTACCTGGCTGCGGTGGGCCAGACCGATGCCGAGCTGCCTTACGCGAGTATCGTGTGCCTCAACGAGCATGCGGCCATCCTGCATTACACGCATTTCGGCCGTGTGCCACCGGCCGAGCACCGTTCGTTCCTGATCGATGCGGGCGCCAGCGCCTCCGGGTATGCCAGCGATATCACGCGCACCTATGCGGGCAAGGACGCCGGTGAGTTCCAGGCGCTCGTCGATTCGATGGACGCCGCGGAACGCTCGTTCGTGGCGAAGGTGCGTGCGGGGCAGAACTATCCCGAGCTGCATGTGCACGCCCATCACGTCATTGCCGGCGTGCTGCGCGAACACGGCTTCATCCGCATGAGCGCGGAAAGCGCGGTGGAATCGGGTGTTTCCTCGGCGTTCTTCCCGCATGGCCTGGGCCATGGCATCGGCATGCAGGTGCACGATGTGGCGGGTTTCCACGCCTCCGATGCCGGCGGCACCATCGCCAAGCCGGAAGGCCACCCGTACCTGCGCCTCACCCGCAACCTCGAACCGGGCATGGTCGTGACGATCGAACCGGGCCTGTATTTCATCGACATGCTCCTGGCCGAACTGAAGAACAAGCCTGTCGCGGCTGACATCAACTGGGACAAGGTCGATGCGTTCCGCAAGTACGGCGGCATCCGCATTGAGGATGACGTGGTGTGCACCACGGGCGAGCCGGAAAACATGACCCGCGACGCGTTCGCGCAGCTGCCGTAGGGCCTATCGCGAGCAAGCCCGCTCCTACAGACAGCCATCCCGCTGCCTTGGTAGGAGCGTGCTTGCACGCGATAGGACACGCATCACCCCCCACTAAACCGGCAACCCACGGCGCGGCACATGGCCGCATGCCGAAGCGGTGCATCTGGAGCGGCCGCCGCCTGCCAGACGGCGGTAAACGCGCCCGGGCGCCCTTTATCCACGCCCAACCTGGCGTATGCTGTACACAGGGGAAGCAAGCGAAGTAAGCGCGGTCAGGCCGCTGCGACAATCGGCCATCGATCGCGAACGAATGCCCAGGCATAAGCTGCCGGCAGATGTTCCAACGCTATCGCTGGAGTCGCACCCATGGATGTCGACGTTCCACCAAGGCGCCCCCGATGGCGCGACAAGCCACTGCCAAGGCTCGCCCTTGAGCTGTCGGTCATCGTCGTCGCCAAGCTCGCCCTGCTGATGCTCATCTGGTACATCGCCATCCGCCCCCTGCCCCGCGCCGATGTCTCGCCCGACGGCGTTGGCCGCGTACTGGCCCCCGCTTCCGCATCCACCCAGGAAACCCCGCCATGATCGTCGACCCCGAAGTCGTCGGCCTGTCACGCCTGCAGTTCGCGCTGACGGCGCTTTACCACTTCCTGTTCGTACCGCTCACGCTAGGCATGGCCTTCATGCTCGCCATCATGGAGAGCGTGTACGTGATGACCCGGCGCGAAATATGGAAACGCATGACCCAGTTCTGGGGCGTGTTGTTCGGCATCAACTTCGCCATGGGTGTCGCCACCGGCGTCACCATGGAGTTCCAGTTCGGTACGAACTGGGCGTACTACTCGCATTACGTGGGCGATATCTTCGGCGCGCCGCTGGCGATCGAAGGGATGATGGCGTTCTTCCTCGAATCCACGCTGGTGGGCGTGTTCTTCTTCGGCTGGGAACGCACCACGCCGCTGAAACACATGATTGCCACGTGGTTCATGGCGCTTGGCACGTCGCTTTCGGCACTATGGATCCTGATCGCCAACGGCTGGATGCAGAACCCGGTAGGCGCAGCGTTCAACGCGCAGACCATGCGCATGGAGGTCACGAAGTTCAGCGATGTGGTGCTGAACCCGGTAGCCCAGGCGAAGTTCGTGCATACGGTAAGCGCCGGCTACACGATGGGCGCGATGTTCGTGCTCTCCATCAGCGCCTGGTACCTGCTGCGTGGGCGCAACGTGGAGTTCGCCAAGCGCTCGATGACCGTGGCTGCCAGCTTTGGCCTGGCCGCCTCGCTGTCGGTGGTCGTGCTGGGCGATGAATCCGGCTACACCGTGTCAGAGAACCAGAAGATGAAGATGGCCGCGATCGAGGCCATGTGGGAAACCGAACCCGCGCCCGCGTCGTTCACCCTGGTGGGCTTTCCCGATGTAGCCAAACGCGAAACCCATGCGGCCATCCGGGTACCCTGGCTCATGGGCCTGATCGGCACGCGCTCGATCGATGAACCGATCCTCGGCATCGACTCGCTGGTGGATGATGCCAAGGTACGTATTGCCGATGGCATCAAGGCCTACGACGCGATGTTGGTGTTGCGCGAAAACAAGGACGATGCGCAGGCCAAGGCGATCCTTGCCGCGCACGATAAGGACATGGGCTACGCGCTGCTGCTGAAGCGGTTTATGGATGACCCGCGCAAAGCCACGCCGGCAGATATCGAACGCGCGGCGGAGAGCACGATCCCCAACGTGCCTGTGCTGTTCTGGTCGTTCCGGCTGATGGTGGCGTGCGGGTTCTGGTTCATCGGGTTGTTCGCCTATGCGTTCTTGCGCGCAAGCAAGCGCCGGCTCGAAGGAAAGAACTTCCTGCGCGTGGCGTTGTGGAGCTTGCCCTTGCCCTGGGTCGCCGCGGAACTGGGCTGGATCGTCGCCGAGTACGGCCGCCAGCCGTGGGCGATCGAAGGCGTGCTGCCCACCGCACTGGGTGCGTCGTCGCTTACGCCGGGCCAGGTGTGGATATCACTCGGCGGCTTCGTGCTGTTCTATACCGCGCTGGCGGTGATCGATGGCTACCTGATGGTGAAGTTTGCAAAGAAGGGCCCTGACGGCCTGGGCATGTGGCCGCCCTCGCCTGCTCCGCTTCCCACGACCACCCAGACCGCCTGAAGGAGCACGTGTCATGCTTGATTACGAGATCCTTCGCGTTATCTGGTGGGCCCTGATCGGCGTGCTGCTTGCGGCGTTCGCCATCATGGATGGGTTCGACTTCGGCGTGGCTGCGTTGCTGCGTGTGCTGGGCCGCGACGAGCACGAACGCCATGTCCTGCTGGAGACGATCGAGCCCACGTGGGAAGGCAACCAGGTGTGGTTCATCCTGGGCGGTGGTGCCGTGTTCGCCGCGTGGCCCTTGCTTTACGCGGCATCGTTCTCAGGACTGTACGTCGCGATGTTCGTGCTGCTGCTGGCCTTCATCATCCGCCCTGTGGGTTTCAACTTCCGCGAGAAGGTAGAGAACCCTACGTGGACTCGCGCCTGGGATTACGGACTGGTCGCCTCGGGTGTGATCGTGATGACGGTTTGCGGCGTGGCCTTCGGCAATCTGTTCCTTGGCCTGCCGTTCCACTACGACGCCGACCTGCGGATGACCTGGGAAGGCACGTTCTTCGAACTGTTCCGGCCGTTCGCGCTGTTGTGTGGTCTGGTGAGCCTGAGCATGCTGCTCACCCACGGCGCGGCCTGGGTAGCGATGAAGGCCGATGAATCGATTGCGGCGCGTGCGGTCACGGTGGCGCGGATCACGTCACTCATCTATGTGGTGCTGTTCGTGCTGGCCGGCATCTGGCTGGCCTACGGCCTGCCCGGCTACGCGGTCGCGGGGCCGGTGGTGACCGACGGCGTCTCGAACCCCATGGCGAAGCAGGTGGCCGTGGGGGCGTCGTGGTTCGCCGGGTACATGGCCCATCCGGCTTTCTGGATTGCACCGGTCGTGGCATTCGTCGGTGCGCTGGGCGTGCAACTGTTCGTCGCCCGCCAGGGCTTCCTGGGCTTCTTCAGCAGTTGCCTTTCCGTGGCCGGCACCATCGCGGCGGCGGGCTTCGCCCTGTTCCCGTTCCTGATGCCATCCTCGGTGGATCCGCGCTCAAGCCTCACGGTGTGGGATGCGTCATCGAGCCAGGGCACCTTGTTCCTCATGATGTGCCTGGCCATCGTGTTCCTGCCGATCATCATCCTGTACACGACGTGGGTGTTCCGCGTCATGCGCGGCCGTGTCAGCCTCGACCACGTGCGCAAGTCGCACAACATGTACTAAGGGGATAACCAGCCATGTGGTATTTCGCGTGGATCCTTGGCCTCGGCCTCGCCTGCACCTTCGCCATCCTCAATGCCATGTGGTTCGAGGTGCATGCCGATGACGAAGCGCACTACCAGAAAGACCAGCACCCGCAACTGTAGGAGCGCGCTTGCGCGCGATGCACACTGCCTCGCGGCTCGGCGTCACCGCTCCGTCGGCTTTTCGCGCGCAAGCGCGCTCCTACGGGGCATGGGCTACTTAGGGGAAGGTCTTGGGCACCATCGCGGTCATGACCTCGGGGGCGCCCTTGGTCACCGCGATGTCATCCTCGATGCGGATGCCGATGCCGCGCCAGCGCTCGGGTACGGATTTATCGTTGGGCGGGATGTACACGCCCGGTTCCACGGTCAGCACCATGCCCTCTTCCAGCACACGCGGCTCGCCGTCGATGCGGTAATCGCCCACGTCGTGCACGTCCAGGCCCAGCCAGTGGCCGGTCTTGCTGGGAAAGTAAGCCTTGTAGGTGCCATCGGCGATCACCCGTTCCACACCCCCCTTGAGCAGGCCAAGGGCGCATAGCCCGGTGGCGATCACCCGCACGGCCTCGCGGTGGGAATCGGCAAAGGCGCGGCCCGGCCGCACGGCATCGATCGCGGCAAGCTGGGCCTCGTGGACGATGTCATAAAGCGCCCGCTGCTCGGGCCGGAACGTGCCATCCACCGGGTAGGTACGGGTGATATCCGAGGCGTAGCAATCCACCTCCGCGCCGGCATCGACCAGCAACAGGTCGCCCGCCTTCAGCGTGGCCCGGTTCGCCTGGTAATGCATGATGCAGGCGTTCGCGCCGCCGGCGATGGTGGGCGGGAACGCCGGCACCGCGCCGCGGCTGCGGATGGTGCGCAGGATCTCGCCTTCGATCTCATATTCAGCCACGCCCGGGCGCGCCATGGCCATGGCGGCCACATGCGCGGCGCCGGCCACTTCAGCCGAGCGGCGCATCAACGCCAGCTCATCGCGTGACTTGAACAGGCGCAAGTCGTGCAGCAGGTGGCTCAGCGCGACCAGGTCCTTCGGCACGACGCCACCGCCACGCGCGGTGCGCAGGCGGCGCATCCAGCCGAGCAGGCGGGAATCGAAATCCGGCTCCTGGCCGAAATGGCAGTACACCCGTGCCCTGCCCTCGATCATGCCGGGCAGGATGTCGTCGATGTCATCGATCGGAAACGCGTCATCCAGCTTTAGTTCGCGCGCAGCACGATCCGTGCCCATGCGCTCGCCATCCCAACGTTCGCGCTCCGCATCGCGTTCACGGCAGAACAACACGGTTTCGCCGTGGGCGCGGCCGGGCAGCAGGGCCAGCACGGCCTCGGGCTCGTCGAAGCCGGTGAGGTAATGGAAATCGGAATCCTGCCGGTACGGCCAGGGCGCATCGGCGTTGCGCATGCGTTCTGGGGCCGCGGCGAGGATAAGCACCGCATCCTCGCCCGCCATGCGCATGAGTTCCCGGCGACGCCGGGCGTATTCAGCCGCCGAGATCAATGCCGGGTATCGCTCGCCGGTTCCTGGCGGGCAGCCATCTCCGCATGCAGCGTAAGTGCGCCCACCCGCACGTATTCTTCCAATTCAATCAGCGAATCTTCGTCGCCATCCACATCATCGTCGAGGGTGACTTCGGTCGAAGCGATGGTCGCCATATCGCGGAGGATCTCGCGGGCATCTTCACTCAGGCCCTTGGCGGCCTCGGGCGTGCCACCCAGGCCAAAGCCGCCCAGGAAGCCGCGGGTCCAGTCGGCCAGGCCTTCCACGCGCTCGTGCAGCGGCGACTCGTCATCGGGCACCCACGGCATGAAGCTCAGGTCGGTATCCGCCATCCACTCTTCGGTCTGGTGGCGCAGCCGGCCCAGCATGGCCAGCTCATCGGCATTCGGCGCCGGATCCGGCTCGATCTGCAGTGCATCCAGCACGTTACCGGCAGGGAAGCTGCCACCCGCGCTGATGTAACCCACCAGCGAACCGTGGAACTCGCTGACCGTGGTGGCGAGCTTGCAGCGCCCGATCAACTCGGCGATGTCTTCGGGGTCAACGGTCTGGTTAGCCGACATGGCGGGTACTCCTCAAGGATCGGCTTTAAGTCTAATGCACCCGGCCAGTGGGGTCGTGGCCGAATTCACCTTCACGGCCTGCTGACAACCCGCGAAGCCCTGTTATAGTCCGCGCATGACGAACCCGGATGCCTTCAAGACTGAATTGGAAGCCCTGAGCGCCACGCTCGACCGGCTCGTCGATACTGTCCGTCGCCTGACGGAAGAAAACCGCAGCCTGCGTCACAGCCAGGAGCAACTGGCGAACGAGCGTGCCAGCCTCATGGCGCGTAACGAGCAGGCCCGCAGCCGCGTCGAAGCCATGATCCAGCGCCTGAAGGCGCTGGAGAACACGGGTTGAATCCAAGTATGAACGCACCCGCCTCCGAACCCGTTGCCCTGCGGTTCCTCGACCGTGAATTCCACATTGCCTGCGCGCCCGACGAGCGTGAAGGCCTGCTGGCGGCCGGGCGCTACCTGGACGACAAGATGCGTGCACTCAAGTCCAGTGCGAAGGTGCCTGGTTTCGACCGCATCGCCGTCCTGGCCGCCGTGAGCATCGCCCACGAACTGCTCACCTTGCGTGGGCAGCACAACACGCAGGAACAGTCCCTGACCGACGGGCTGGCCGCGCTTCGCAAAAAACTTGATGGTCTGCTCGACGCATCGGTAAAATAGGCGTGGGCGTTCCCTGCGATGTTCGCCAGCGCACTTTACATTTGCCTTGTTCCTACATACGACCCCGGGTCGGCCTTACACGGTTGTTGCGCATGTCCGCCTTCGTACGGAAAGCCTTGAGACCGTGTGGCTCTCCCACCTGATCCTTTGGATCAAGGTCGTTTGGTGCGCAGCGGCATCGCGGAGAACGCCTCTTTCTTTTGCCGGCCGGCCCCCAGGGGCCGGTCAGCGCCTTGCCCGCGGCACCGGGCGTGGCGGCTCACGGGCGCCCAGGACCGTGCCGTTCGGCTGAACGACCATGTCAAAGCTCCCCGAGAGACGTGAACTGCGGGCCGATCTTGTCCAGCGCCGCCGCGAGCTGAAGCCCGCCGAGCGGGTCGCTGCGGCGGCTGGCCTGCGCCATTCGCTGGAACAACTCCCCGAATTCC
The DNA here is from genome assembly GCF_050435445.1 of Luteibacter sp. 621. Lineage (NCBI taxonomy): Bacteria > Pseudomonadati > Pseudomonadota > Gammaproteobacteria > Lysobacterales > Rhodanobacteraceae > Luteibacter > Luteibacter sp. 621. Next base: position 94,041 of record NZ_JBNDKI010000017.1, read on the forward strand.
TTACCGACAAGCACGTGGCCGGCTACTGGGCCACGGGCGGCGAGTTGCCGCTGAATGTGGCCATTGGGCCGCTGGGCGACCGTGGGCAGACCTTCTACCTGCCCATTGTCACCAAGACAGCAGGCAAGAAGCGCCTGACCTTCGCCCCGTGGACCACGGGCGAGGATGTGGAATCGAACGAATTGGGCATCCCGGAACCCAAAGCCGCGTCGCACATCATCGAGGCCGACAAGCTCGACCTGGTGCTGGTGCCGCTGCTGGGTTTCGACCGCAAGGGCAACCGCCTGGGCTTTGGCGGCGGCTACTACGATCGCAGCTTCGAGTTCCTGCGCGGGCAAAAGCGCCCCGCGCAGCCGCTGCTGATCGGTGTCGGCTACTCCTTCCAGGAGCTGCCTGGCATCGAAACGGCGGAATGGGATATCAAGCTCGATTACATCGCCACCGAAAAAGAACTGATCGACTGCACCGAAGGCGCGGAATGAAGTATTGGCTTATGAAGTCCGAGCCGGACGCGTTTTCCATCGACGACTTGCAACGCAAGGGCGTTGAACCCTGGGATGGGGTGCGTAACTACCAGGCACGGAACTTCATGCGCGATGGCATGAAGGTCGGCGACAAGATCTTCTTCTATCACTCGAACACCGATGTCCCCGGCATCGTAGGTATTGCCACCGTGGCCTCGCCCGCGTATCCGGATGAAAGCCAGTTCAATCCGAAATCGAAGTACTACGACGAGAAGAGCAAGCGCGAAGAACCGCGCTGGATGCTGGTCGACGTAAAGTTCGAACGGAAACTCAAGCGCACGATCTCGCTGGATGAAATGAAGAACCTTGATGAACTGGCGGATATGCCGCTGGTGCGCAAGGGCAACCGTCTATCCGTGATGCCCGTCGCCAAGCACGACTGGGATGTCATCCTGAAGCTGGAAAAAGCATGAGCCAGGACAACGAGAAGCGCCTTGCCGCCGAGACTGCCGCGTTCAAGTACGTCGGCAACGGCCCCAAGGGCCGGATCATCGGCGTGGGTACCGGCTCTACGGTGAACTTCTTCATTGATGAGTTGCCGCAGTACCGCGATGTCATCAAGGCGTGTGTATCGAGTTCCGAGGCTTCCAGCGATCGCCTGCGCAAGCTGGGCTTCGATGTGATGGACCTTAACGCTGCTGGCCGCCTGGATCTGTACGTGGATGGCGCCGACGAGTGCGATGGCAACAAGTGCCTGATCAAAGGCGGCGGTGCCGCGCTCACCCGCGAAAAGATCGTCGCCGCCGCGTCCGACAAGTTCGTCTGCATCATCGATGCCACCAAACAGGTGGACGTGCTGGGCACGTTCCCGCTGCCCATCGAGGTGATCCCGATGGCGCGCAGCCTGGTGGCCCGCGAAATCACCGCCATGGGCGGCACCCCGGTGTGGCGCGATGGCGTCACCACCGATAACGGCAACTGGATCATCGATGTGCATAACTGGCGCATCACCGATCCGCTCACGCTCGAAGCCCAGCTCAACCAGATCACCGGCATCGTCTGCGTGGGCCTGTTCGCCAAACGCCGCGCCGATGTCGTCATCGTCGGCAATCGCGAATTCTGAGATCACCCCACGGGATCCTTCCTACGGGGCAGGCTCGTGGTAAGAGCGTGCTTGCACGCGATCCCCAGCCGCGTCGCCCTGCCCGATCGCGCGCAAGCGCGCTCCTACAGGTAATCTCCCGGTATGAATCTGGAAACCATCCTTCTCTTCGCGCTGCTCGTGGTGGGCATCGCCTGCCTCGCCCTGTTGTTCACCCTGCTCTCCCGCGCCAAGCCGCGCGATGACGGCAGCGCCGCGAAGCTGGACGCGCTGCGCGAGGACACCCGCCGCCTTGAGGGCGTGCTGCGCGATGAACAGCGCGCCGGCCGCGGCGAACTGGGCGAAAGCTTCGGCCAGTTCCGTGGCCACGTGCAGGATCAGCTGCAGGCGGCCGCCACGCACCAGCACGAGCGCATCGAAGGCTTTGGCCGCCGCCTGGACCAGCTCACCGAGCGCACCGACCTGGGCCTGCAGTCACTGCGCCAGGGCATGGCCGACGATGCCCGCAAGACCCGCGAGGAATCCGCGCTCGCCCTCAAGCACTTCGGCGAACTGCTCGACCAGCGCTTCACTGCGCTCACCGCCGACAACGAAAAGCGCATGGCCGACATGCGCGGCACGCTGGAAACACGCCTGGCCGCGATCCAGCAGGACAACGCCGCCAAGCTTGAGCAGATGCGCGCCACGGTCGATGAGAAGCTCCAGTCCACGCTGGAAACGCGCCTGGGCCAGTCCTTCCAGCTGGTTTCCGAACGGCTGGAGGCGGTGCAGCGCGGCCTGGGTGAAATGCAGGCACTCGCCGCCGGCGTGGGCGACCTCAAGCGCGTCCTCACCAACGTGAAGACCCGCGGCACCTTCGGCGAAGTGCAACTGGGCGCCCTGCTTGAGCAGATCCTGGTGGCCGAACAGTACGACTCGAACGTGGCCACCGTGCCCGGCTCGGCCGAGCGTGTGGAGTTCGCGATCCGCCTGCCGGGCGCCGAGGATGGCACGCCCGTGTGGCTGCCCATCGATGCCAAGTACCCGGTGGAGGATTACCAGCGCCTGCTGGAAGCCCAGGACGCCGCGGATGCCGAAGGCGTGATCAGCGCCGGCAAGGCGCTTGAACTGCGCGTGCGCGAGGAAGCCAAGCGCATCCGCAGCAAGTACGTGGCGCCGCCGCACACCACCGATTTCGCCATCCTGTTCCTGCCCACCGAAGGCCTGTACGCCGAGGTGATCCGCCGCCCTGGCCTGTCCGACCAGCTCCAGCGCGACCACCGCGTTACCGTGGCCGGGCCGACCACCCTTACCGCCCTGCTCAACAGCCTGCAGATGGGCTTCCGTACGCTCGCCATCGAGAAGCGCTCATCCGAGGTCTGGCAGGTGCTGGGGGCGGTGAAGAACGAGTTCGGCAAGTTCGGCGTGGTGCTGGAAAAGACCCGCAAACAGCTGGATACCGTGCGCAACAGCATCGATAGCGCCGGCATCCGCACCCGGGCCATCGAGCGCAAGCTGCGCGGCGTGGAGACCCTGGGCGGCGATGAGACCCAGCGCCTGCTTGATCTGGCGCCTGGGGCCGATGAAGGTGAAGCTGAGGGCGAGACCGAAGACTGAGGCGGCCTGGATCGCGCGCAAGCGCGCTCCTACAGGGGCACCGGGGGCCTGCGGCACGTTACAATGGCGGTTTGTACCCGCATTAAGGAACCCGCCCCGATGAGCGACGATTCCCAGTCCCGTCCGGTCAGCCGCGAGCAGGCCGAGGAGGCCGTTCGTACCCTGTTGCTGTGGGCCGGTGAAGACCCGAAGCGAGAAGGCCTGCTCGATACGCCCAAGCGCGTGGTCAAGGCCTACTCGGATTGGTTCAAGGGCTACGACGAGGATCCGGCCGAGTACCTGCGCCGCACCTTCAAGGAAGTGGAAGGCTACGACGAGATGATCGTGCTGCGCGATATCGAGTTTGAGAGCCATTGCGAGCACCACATGGCCCCGATCATCGGCCGCGCCCACGTGGGCTACGTGCCGACCGATCGCGTCGTGGGTATTAGCAAGCTGGCCCGCGTGGTCGATGGCTTCGCCCGCCGCTTCCAGGTGCAGGAAAAGCTCACCGCTCAGATCGCCCACTGCATTGAAGACACGCTGCGCCCGCGCGGTGTCGGCGTGGTGATCGATGCCAGCCACGAATGCATGACCACGCGTGGCGTGCACAAGCGCGGCGTCTCGATGGTGACCAGCCAGATGCTCGGCAGCTTCCGAGAGGATCCGCGTACTCGCGGCGAATTCCTCCGTTTCGTTGGCGTCGACCGTCGCTGACCTTGAACGGGCCAGTCGATACCACCGTCCACGACGAACGCCTGCAGGATCTCTTCCGCGACGGCGTCGTCGCCGAGGACCTTCCCACTGTCTTCCCGCTGCTTCGCGGCCGCGGGTTGCTGCGCGCGTTTTCCGCCCTGTTCCACGGCAGCGAGGCGCAGGTACTGCTGCGCCTGCTGGTCCTGCGCACACTCGGCGCGCGTACGCACGCCACGGAGTGGACGCCGCAGGAGATCCGCGACCACCTCACGTTCGTCGATCCGGTCAAACTCGAGACCGTCGTCCAGCGCCTGAAAGACCACGACCTGCTCGTGTACGACACGGAAACCCTGCGCTACCGCGTGGGCCCGGTCGGCCGCAAGGCGCTGGGTGCGCTGGCCACCATGCTGGAGTTCGAGAACGACGACGATGATGGCCTGGGCTACCTCACCGCGCAGCTCGCGGCAGGCCAGGCCGTGGGCCGCGTATCGGTCGATGAACTGGGCCACCTGCTGTCGCGCCTGACCGAGCTGAAGGAAGACTTCGACCGCGCCGTGCTGTCCGGCTCCGAGCATCGCATCCGCCGCGCTGCCGAGCGCCTGGATTCGGTATGGACGTGGGTGGAAAAAGGCACCGAGATCGTCGCCGCCATCACCGAAGGCGATGAACTGGAGCCGGTCGCCCACCGCCTGGCCCAGGCCGTGGGCCGCGCGCAAAGCGGCCTGTTGCGCCAGGCCGGCGTGTTCCAGCGCGAACTGAACAAAATCGACCAGCACCGCGTGCACCTGGGCCGGACCGGGCTGTCGTCGTCCGACCTTGTCGGCTGGCTGCGCGCGCAGGATATCGACACGCTCGCCGCCTTCGAGGACGGCCAGCTTTCACTCCCCCTGCCCGCACCATTCCTGCACGACCAGATCGCGCTGGATGTGGCCGAATACGAATTGCTGGAACGCGAGCGGCTGGCCGCCGAGGTCACCACGCTGCCCGGCGCCGAGGAGCCGCCCGAAACGGCCGACCTGCCCATGGGCGAGGAAGACCTGCGGTTCCTTGAAGACTGGCACGCCGAGCTGGCAGCGATCACCGCGCCACGCGAACTGGCCGAAACGCTGATCGGCACCGACTACGCACTCTCGGCTTACCGCCTCTCGCTACTGGGCCTGCTTGGCGACCCCGAATCCGCGGCGCTGGAGGGCGGCACCGCCGACCTCGCCCGCCTGCCGCTCGCGCTCGAGATCGAGCCCGTGCTGATCGACCCCGAATTGCCCCAGATCGCCCTGGTGAGCGCCGGCCGCCTGCGCCCGCGCGAACTCGCGAAGGACACCCCCGATGCATGATGAAACCGCCAGCCTGGTGACCCGCCTGCTCGCGCAACGCTGGCTGCCGCGCGATGACGCGCAGGCGCGCAAGGCGCTGCTCGACGAGGCTTTCCGCGAAGACCTGGATCGCCGCCTTGAAGCGGTGGGCCTGGAACTGCGCGAGCACCCCTACGCCGCGTACATCGGCCTGGCCGTGACCCGGCGCAGCGAGCGCGCCGTGTTCGGCGGCAGCGATAGCTGGATCTCCAACACCATGCAGCTCGATCGCGATGGCGTCGCGCTGCTGGTGGTCATCTGGGCGCTGATCGTGCTGCCCAAGCGCCAGCGCCAGGTCGAACGCCAGGAGGTCGAGGCCAAGGCGTCGCAGGGCCAGATGTTCGCCGAGGAAAAGCCCATCCCGCGCGACCCGACCCTTTCGCCGGTGATCGCCGAGCGCACGCTGCTGGCGGATTTCGCCGAGAAGCTGGGCGGCAAGACCCGCGTGAACTTCAACCTGGGCACACTCAACCGCCTGGGCTTCATCGTGCGCCGCAAGGGTGAAGTGGCCGAAGGCCCGCTGCTCGACCTGGCGTTCGATTACGAACGCACCGCGCGACGCATCCTGGATGGCGCGCTTGGCGATCTGCTTGCCGATGCCGCCACGCGCGCCGCTAACGCGCCCGCGAATGCCGCCGACGACGAGCCGCTCTACGACACCGACGCCGAATCCGATGCCGAGGGCACCGCCGATGTTTGATTTCCGCAGCCTCGAAGTCGTCCACTGGGATTACTGGCAGCGCTTTAGCCTGCCGCTCGATACCAACATCGTCACCGTGGTGGGCCCGAACGGCTCGGGCAAGACCACGCTGCTCGATGCCTTGCGCACGCTGCTGACGATCGATTGCGCGGGCAACCGCGACTACAAGAGCTACCTGCGCCACAACGGCAAGCCGTTTGCGTGGCTGCGCGCCCGCGTCGGCAACATTCCCGGCCCGAACGGCGAGCGCCCGTTCTTCCCGCTGATGGATCGCGAGGTCACCCTGGCCTGCCGCATCCAGAAAAAGGGTGGCGAGTGGACCCGCCAGTACGCCGTGCTCGGCGGCGACGTGAGCGTGGAGGAGATCGAAGCGCGCAACGATTTCCTGGGCCTGCGCGAGTACCGCGTACGCCTGGAAGGCGCCGGCCTGTCGCAGGCGATCCGCCGCGTGCTCACCCTGGAACAGGGCGCGACGGACAAGTTGTGCCAGTTGCCCCCGAAAGCCCTGCTCGACCTGGTGTTCGACGTGTTCGGCGACAAGGCCGTGCTCGATGATTACCAGCGCGCCCGCAACGACCAGGCCGAGGCCGACCGCGAACAGCACGGCCTGGAACACCAGCTCTCACTGATCGGCGTGAGCCTGCAGGAAGCCGAAGCACGCGCCCGCTCCTACCAGGAATGGAATCACCTGAAAGACGACCGCGTGTCGCTCGTGGCCGAAGTGCTGCCGCGCACGGAGTTCGCCGAACTGGCCGCCAGCGTTCGTGGCGCCCGCCCTGCCCTGAACGGCGTGAAACGCCGTGTCAGCGAACTCGAACAGCGCGATGCGGAGCTCAACCGCCAGCTGGCCGACTTCGACGCCGGTGGCGAACAACTGCGTGGTGAACAGCATGAGGCGGATATCGCCCGCCAGTCCACGCAGAAGAGCCTCGATGCCGCACGCGCGGCGCTGGCCCAGAATGATCTGGTTATCCGCCAGGAGAATCGCCTGCGCGAAATGGTGGCTGCCCAAAATGGCACCGACCACGAGCGCCTGGCGGATATCGCCCGTGACGCTCGCGCCCGCCTGCACGCGTTGCAGAACGAAGAAGCGGGCCTGCGCCAGGAACTGGGCACGCTCACCAACAAGCTTTCCGCGTGGCGCAGCGGCCGCCGCTATACACCCGAATTCGAAGCAGGCTTCCGCCGCGCGCTCGATGAGGCCGGCATTCGCCACAGCATGCTCAGTGAGATCGTCGAGATCACCCAGGCGCGCTGGCAACCGGCCGTGGAGGCCGTGCTCGCCGGTTACCGCCACGTGGTGCTGCTGGATGATCCGCGCGATCGTGAGAAAGCGTGGAAGCTTGGCGAATCGATGCGCTACAAGCACTTCGTGGTCGCCGACCGCGCGCCGGCCGAAAAGCCCGTCGCTGGCTCGCTGCATGAGGTGGTCACCTTCTCTGCCGCCGCGCCGGACTGGCTGCTGCGCAACCTCGATCGCATCCAGCGCGTGGAAGACGTGCCGGAAGGCTCGAAGCTCGCCCGCGACCAGGACTGGATCACGCCGCAGGGCTACTTCCGCGAGCGCCGCGGCGGCCGCCACCTTGGCGTGGATGACATGTACTTCGGCGCTTCCGCACGCGAGCGCCAGCTACGCGATGGCGAGGCCAAGCTGCGCGAGATCGAAGGCCGCCTGCGCGACATCGCCGATGAGCGCAAGACATCCTCCGCCCAGGCGGGCGATGCCGAAAGCATCCTGCGTGGCGCCAACGCCAGCAGCCAGCTGGCCGACCGTGCGGAAGAATTCAACGAGGCCCGCGAGCAACAGCCGCGCCTGCAGGAAGATGTGCAGCGCACCGCCGATAGCCACGCCGCCGCCGAGCAGTACTACGAAGGCGTGCGCGAGAAACGCCTGAAGACCTCGAACGGCCGCGACAATGCCGCGCGCGAACAGCGCAGCGTGCAGAACCAGCTAGCCGATGCGGTGCGCCAGTATCATCAGTCGCGCGGCGAACAGGTCGATCGGTTGAAGGCGTTTCGCGCCAAGCGCAAACACGTGGCGCTCGCCCACCGGACGCGGGCCGCCATCGCTGCCTTGCGCGAGCGCTTCGAATCACCGGCCGCCGTGCGCCGTGAGCTTGATCGCGTGGAGCGCCGCCTGGAAGAAGGCCACTGGGAACAGGATGCCAGCGTGCTGGCGCTGCGCGAGAAGCTGGGTACGGATCACGATGGCCTCAAGCGTGACCTCGAAAAGCGCCGCCTGCACCTGGAACGCGCCAGCCGCATCACCCACGAAGCACGCGGCGCCTACATCCAGGTGCTCCGCAACACGGTCAAGCGTTACGCCAGGAACCTGAAGGTACTGGCCGACCTGGCCGGTATCGGCGTGGACGTGGACCTGCCCGAACTCAACAACGACGATCTCGCCCTCGCCTCGGCCGCGCTCACCGTGCGTTTCGAGTTCGACAAGAAGGGCTGGATCGGCATGGACGATGGCGAGGCCTCGGGCGGCCAGCAGGTGATGAAGTCACTGCTGTTGCTCGTGGCGCTCATGCGCGACGAAGACCGCCCCGGCGGCTTCGTGTTTATCGATGAACCGTTCGCCCACCTCGATATCTTCAACATCGACAAGGTCGGCGCGTTCCTCAAGAGCACCCGCGCCCAGTACATCCTGACCACGCCGGCCACGCATAACGTCAACGTGTTCCAGCCTTCGGAACTGACGCTTGTGACCAGCAAGCGCCGCCCCGGTGCGGTTTGGGCACAGCCGTTGGCCGTGCTGCGCCGGCGGGCTGAGGTCGCCTGATGGGGCATCGGAGAGCCGGGCGGTGAGGCGACTGGGCCCTAGCCCACGCGCTCAAATCGCCGGCTCTCCGAGCGCCATGGCACGATATAGATGCCGGGCCTACGGAGCGTAGAGCACGCATTTATCAACCTGGGCCACCAGTGGACAAGGCGCGAAGCCTTCTCGAAGAACGTGTGTGGCGACCAACTTTTTGAAAGCACGAAAACGATTAGATTGCCTTCCGTGATGGCGTCTCGCTCGTCCTGGCTTTTGTGATGGTAGTCGTGGGACACATGAACATCGACGCCGAACAAGCACGCCTTCGAGAGAATCCACGTATCGGCGGTCCCTCGCTCGTGCATGCTCGTGACATGGACAACCTGGTGTCCGATGTCCTCAACGAGGCAATCCAGGGCGCGAGCGAGTGCTGGCGCGATGTTCTCGTCAATCTGAGCCTTCACAACGCACAGGCCCGTTTCTCGAAGCGCACGGCCGCACGCACCTCCGCCTCAGTGATCTCGTACTGCCACGCAACGAACTTGGCGTCTTCCTTGTCCGCCTTAAACGCTGTGGCAATGGCGATGGTCGGGACACCGGATTCCGTAAGGATGGGATCCCCGGCGCGCCTATTAGGATCCAGCACGATGACCTGGCTGCGCGCCACGGGAAACCAACGCGTGATCTGGCCATCGCCACCCACTTCCAGGCCTCGGCGAAGCGTTGCTCCTGATACCAGGCTGAGGACGCGCCGCCGGGCATCTTCGTCCAATCGTGTGAGGCTGACGCCTTCGACAGCGAGCGCTTCGCGGAAGATTTGCTTTCCGAGACTTCGGAAGCCATCACATGAAAGCGGATATGGCACCCGTAATTGCGCACGCCCCAATTCCAGCGTGCGACGTATGACCGGCAACGTGGCCCCTGCACTACGCATGGCGCGAACGAACCGAAGCTCGACCAGGTCGCGGAAGCTAAGACCTTTTCGACGCCACGTGAGCAGCTCGGAATTCCACAGTGGCACGGGGCCGCCTTCCTTCGGCTGTGGGGTATAGGCTCGAATCCACCGGCGAAGATCGCGCGGTGTTGCGCCGATATAGCGCGCGGCATCCCAGAACGAATAGATGCCGAGACCAAAGGGAAAAGGGCGGGGTTCAAAGGTTTTCATGCGCGTATCGTAAGGACTACGCGCATGCGACCGAATCAGACAACTACCCGATGTCGTGTAGGAATCCCTCTACAAAGGAAGTCGTCGTCAGTACAGGCCGGTTTCACCCGGTACCGGGTTGTCTTCACCCGATCCGTCCAGCGCATCGCCTGACGTATTCGTTGCGCGGTAGCGCGTGGGGTCGTGTTCGTCGTGTTCCAGCGACGCGCGCTGTTTCAGATCGTGGCGGCGCAGCAGCCATGCTGCGGTTAACGCTGCCACGCCCAGGCCGGCGCCGATGGCAATCGATGTCCGGGGGTGGTTGCGCACCTGCTTACCTGCGAGCAACGCAGCGCGGCTGGCCTGCTTACCGGCACGTGAAACAGCACCCGAGGCTTGCGTACCTGCGCGAGACACCGCTTTTGATGCCTGCGTGCCCACGCGTGACGCGACGATGCCAGCGTGTCCGGCATACTGCCGCGCCGCACCGGTGAGCTCCCGGGTGCGGTCATGGGTGATGGCGCCTGCCAGGCGCTGGGCGCGGCCACCAAGTTCCGCCGTGAGGCTTTTGCGGAATAGGGTCATGGGGGTGGTCTCCTTGGGCTTGCTGAGGAATCCACCGTGCCGAAAACGATGTGATGGTGGTGCGTGCGGGATGTTCGTTTGCCGTCACCGGTTCAGCTAACGCCATGTAGGAGCGGGGGGGGGGGGGGGGGGGGGGGGGGGGGGGGGGGGGGCGCGGCGCCCCCCCCCCCCCCCCCCCCCCCCCCCCCCCCCGCTCCTACAAGTGCAGGGCATGCGCGCGGTAGCGGGACATGCGGCCTAGCCCAGGCTATTGAGCCACTCCTCGTCGGTGCCCTCGTTCACGCCCTCGAACAGGAACGTGGAGAGGTAGCGCTCGCCGGTATCCGGGAGCATGGCCAGGATGACGCTGCCTTCGGCCGCGCCCTTGGCGAATTCCAATGCCGCGGCCACGGTGGCGCCGGCCGATACGCCCACGAACAGGCCCTCTTCCGCGGCGAGGCGGCGCGCGGTATCGCGGGCCACGGTCTCGTCCACCGGGATGTCATGGTCGAAGATCTTCCGGTTCAGCACGCCGGGCACGAAATCCGGGGTCCAGCCCTGGATCTTGTGCGGCGACCACGGCTTATCCTGCAGGAGCGGCGCGGCGGTGGGCTCGCAGGTCACGATCTTGACCTCGGGCCGTGCCACCTTCAGTACCTCGCCCACACCGGTGAGGGTCCCGCCCGTGCCCCAGCCGGTCACGAACGCATCGAGCCGGCGGCCGGCGAAGTCCTGGAGGATCTCGGCGGCGGTGGTGCTGCGGTGGTAGGCGGGGTTGGCCGGGTTTTCGAACTGACGGGGCAGGAACCAGCCGTGCTTCGCGGCCAGTTCCTCGGCCTTGCGGACCATGCCACTGCCACGCTCGGCGGCCGGGGTGAGGATCACCTTGGCACCGTAAGCGCGCATCAGCTTGCGCCGTTCGATGGAGAACGAGTCGGCCATCGTTGCCACGAACTTGTAACCCTTGGCGGCGCAAACCATGGCCAGCGCGACGCCGGTGTTGCCCGAGGTAGCCTCGATCACGGTATCACCGGGCTTCAGCAGCCGCTTCTGCTCGGCATCCAGGATCACGGCGATGGCCAGGCGGTCCTTCACCGAGCCACCGGGATTGAACGATTCGACCTTGGCGTACAGACTCACGTGCGGCGGGGCCACGCGGTGCAGGCGCACGATCGGCGTGCGGCCAATCGTGTCGAGAATGCTCTCGTAGATCATGGAAGTTTCCCAGGCTGGACACAGTTCTCCGAGAGTACGCCGCTCCACCCACCGCGACAAACACCCCGGAAGGCATAGATGTTTCGACGCTACCCCGGCCTGCTGGCCGCCCTCGCGCTAGTTACCGCCATGAGCGCCGCTGCGCAGGATTTCCCCCGCACGCCGAAGGAATACCTGCAGCGCATGGACACCAACGGCGACGGCAAGGTGGATGAAGCCGAGTACGTCCGCTACATGAGCCAGGGCTTCATGCGCATGGACGTCAACGGCGATGGCGTGATCGATGCGAACGACGGGCCGATGCGCCCGGGGGCGCGTCCCATCCACCTGGACGAGTTCCAGCGCAACCTGATCCAGCAGTTCCATAAGCTGGACGCCAACCATGACGGCTTCCTCAACGCCCGCGAGCTCGCCCAGCCGCCACGCTAGGCCCGATTGGCGCGCGGGCCACGGTCCGCTACCCTCACCCGATCCTGGGGAGGACCAATGAGCACGACCGAACTATTCCTGATCGCGATGGTGATCATCCTTGGCGTGCCGTACCTCATCTGGCGCGTGTTCCGCACCGATTACTGGGCACCGCTGGTGGTGGTCCAGATTCTCACCGGCATCCTGCTCGGGCCGGGCGTGCTCGGCAAAGCGTTTCCCGATTATTACGCCACGGTGTTCGCGCCGCCGGTCATCGGCGCGCTGAACGGCATCGCGTGGTGGGCTGTCATGTTGTTTGTCATGATCGCCGGCATTGAACTCGACCTGCGCGAGGTGTGGCGCCAGCGTAAGGAGTGCGGCACCACGGCCGCGCTCGCACTGGGCGTACCACTGGCCGCCGGCTGCCTCGCGGCGCTGGGGCTCATGGCGTGGCGTGGCGGGTGGATGGGCGAGAGCACGCAACCGTGGCAGTTCGTGCTCGGTATCGGCATGGCATGCGCGGTTACCGCGTTGCCCATCCTTATCCTTCTGATGGAAAAGCTCGATATCCTGCGCTCACCGCTAGGGCAGCGCGTGCTGCGCTATGCGAGCCTCGACGACATCGCGATCTGGGCCGTGCTGGCCATCCTGCTGCTGGACTGGAAACGGGTTGGCCATCAGGCTGCCTTCCTCGCCATTTTCGCGATAGCCGCATGGGCGTTCCGCGCCTTGATGGAACGGCTAAAGGAATCCGATCGCTACTACGTCAGCCTGGTGTGGCTTGCCGCGGTTGCTTACGGCGCCGACTGGTGCGGCCTGCACTTCATGGTGGGTGCGTTCCTTGCCGGTGCGGTAATGGAACGCGACTGGTTCAACCTGGAACGGCTGGATGGGCTGCGCCACAACGTCCTGCTTGTGATCATGCCGATCTATTTTCTCTCGACTGGCCTGCGCACGAACTGGAACATCGGTGGCACCGCCGTGTTCGTCGCGGCTGCCGTGCTGCTGGTGGCCTCGGTGCTCGGCAAGCTCGCTGGCGTGGGCATCGCGGGCAAGCTCCTCGGCTGGAAGCGTGGTGATGCATGGCTGGTCGGTTGGCTGTTGCAGACCAAGGCACTCATCATGATCATTTTCGTCAACGTACTTCTCGATAAGCACATGATCACCAGCGAAACATTCACCGCCCTGCTGCTGATGGCGGTCGCCAGCACCATGATGACCGTGCCAATCGTGGCGCCAAGGTTGAAGGCGCTTGGCTATGTCTGATGGTGTGCACACGCCTTTGCCGCAGCCCGTGCGGCGGGCGGCCGTGGCGTTCGTGTTCGTCACGGTGCTGATCGATATCCTCGCCTTCGGCATCATCATTCCCGTGCTGCCGCACCTCATCGAAACGATGACCGGCGGCACGCTGAGCAACGCGGCGTGGTGGGTGGGTGTATTCGGCACGGTGTTCGCCGCCGTGCAGTTTTTCTCGTCGCCGATCCAGGGTGCCCTGTCGGACCGGTTCGGGCGCCGGCCGGTCATCCTGCTTTCCAACCTGGGCCTTGGCCTGGATTTCGTGCTGATGGCGCTCGCGCCGTCGCTCTGGCTGCTGTTCGTGGGCCGGATCATTTCCGGCATGACGGCGGCGAGCTTCACCACCGCGAACGCCTACATCGCGGATGTCACGCCACCCGAGAAACGCGCCGGTGCGTTCGGCCTGCTCGGCGGCGCCTTCGGCATCGGCTTCATCATCGGGCCGGCCCTGGGTGGGTTCCTGGGCGGCATCGACCTGCGCCTGCCGTTCTGGGTCGCGGCCGGGCTGGCGCTGGCCAACTTCATGTATGGCTTTTTCATCCTGCCCGAATCGCTGCCGCCGGAACGCCGGGCCGCCCGCTTCGAACCGCATACCGCCCACCCCCTGGGTGCGCTGCGCTTGCTGCGGTGCAGCCCCACGGTATTCGGCCTGGCCATCGTCGTGTTCCTGTTCTATCTGGCGCACTACGTGCTCCAGACCACCTTTGTGCTCTACGCGGATTACCGCTACCACTGGGGGGCGCAGGCGGTGGGCTTCGTGCTGGCCCTGGTCGGGGCCTGTGATGGCTCGGTGCAGGCCTTCCTGACCGGCAAGCTCACCACCCGCTTCGGTGAACGGCCGATCCTGATCACCGGCCTGGTCTTCGGCACGCTGGCGTTCGCCGTGATGGGCCTGGCCAGCACGGGCTGGGTCTTCCTGATCGGTATTCCCTTGATGTCGCTATGGGGCCTGGCCGGGCCGCCGATGCAATCGATCATGACCCGGTGCGTCTCGGCCGACCAACAGGGCCGGCTGCAGGGCGCCATTACCAGCCTGGGCAGCTTCGCCGGGATCTTCGGGCCCTACCTGTTCGCGCAAATCTTCGCCTTCTCGATCGCCCCGGAGCGCCAGGTCCACGTCCCGGGCATCGCGTTCCTGCTCGCCGCCGTGCTGATCGCCGCCGGGGCGGTGGTCGCGGCGCGGGCAACCCGCTGGATGGCGGCACCGGCGGATCCGCCATAAGGCAGATCGAAATATCCAAGTTTCATCGTATGATGCGCGACGTACTTGAGAAACTTCACGCGACGGTTGGGGCGTGCGTTTGGACAACCAGCTCTGGGAAAGCAAATACCGCGAGGCCGTTGACCGGCTTACCCGCGAAGAAGCCCAGTGGCGGGCCGTGGAGTCCGTGCTTCGCCAGCTGGTAGCAAGCCTTACCCGCGCCGCGCATGGCGCGCACGATCAGGTCGATCCGCACATCGAGCGCCTGACGGCGGCCCTGTCGGCCGGGCAGGCCGATGCCATGGTGCTGGAAACCCTTTCGAACAGCCTGCGCGATGCCCTGGAGGGCCTGGCGACGCGGCCGTTGCGCAGCCCCGAAGAACGCGCCATCCCGATCACCCGACCGCAGCGGGGCGAGTACGGTTCCTCCGTGCAATCCGCCCTGCACCGCCTGGTCGACCGTATCGTGGTCCAGCCGAAGCTGGCCGACCGCGCCAACGACCTGCGCCGCGACGTGGCCGATGCCAGCGACCTGGTCGCCCTGGCGACCTGCGGCGATCGCCTGGCCGACATGATCAACGAGCAGCGGATCGGCATGCAGCGCGAGATCGATGCGCTGCAGGCGGTACTGCGCCACGTGGCCAGCCGTCTCGATGAGATGACCCAGTACATGGCCCGCGAGCTGGCGGACCAGTCCACCGGCGAGGCCAATGGGCAGGCGCTGGACGCCTCCGTGGCGCACGAGATGCGCCTGCTCGGCGAGGCGATCCTCGAAGCCGAAGATGCCCATGAGCTGCGTGAGCGAGTGAACGCCAGCCTGGAAACCATCGCGGCGTGTTTCCGCGATTTCCGCGGCCGCGAGGGCTCGCGCCTTACCGCCTACCGCGAGCGCGCCGAGAAGATGCGCCAGCGCGTGGAACAGCTTGAAACCGAGCGCAATGCGCTGCAGCGTTCGCTGGAGCGCGAGCACGAGCTGGCCCAGACCGACACCATGATCGGCATGCCCAATCGGCTTGCCTATGAGAAGCGGATCGAAGCCGCGTACGAGAGCTGGCTGACGACCTCGCGTCCGCTTTCCATCGCCGCCATCGATATCGATCACTTCAAGAGCGTGAACGATACCTACGGCCACACAGCCGGCGATGCGGTGTTGCGCGTGATTGGACAGGCGCTGCTGAAGCACGTGCGCCCGGTGGATTTCGTGGCCCGCTACGGCGGCGAGGAATTCATCGTCATCTTCGATGGCGCCGATGAAGCCGAATCGCTACAGGTGTGCGAGCGCCTGCGTGGCAAGATCCAGCACCTTGCCTTTCACGCCAGCCGCCAGCCGGTACGCGTGACCGCCTCGATCGGCGTGGCGCAGTTCCGTGCCGGCGATACGCCACAGGCGGTGTTTGAGCGCGCCGACCTGGCGCTGTATACCGCGAAGAACGGTGGGCGCAACCGCTGCGTGGCCGGGTAGCGATCCCCACCCAACCGGCGCAGGCCCTTGTAGGAGCGCGCTTGCGCGCGATGCTCTTACGCGGCAACCCCGAACACCCGCCCCACCAGCGCCGTAAGCGCCATGGCCGCCGCACCCCAGAACACGATGCGCGCCACCCCGCGCCACACTGCGGCACCCGCCAGGCGCGCTGACACCGCGCCCAACACCGCCAGCGCCAGCAACGAAACGACCACGGTCACCCGCGCCATATGCTCACGCGGTGACACCGCGGTCGCGATGATCGGCACGATGGCGCCCACGGCGAAACTGACCGCTGACGCCGCGGCGGCCTGCAACGGCCGTGCCGCCGTCGCCGACGACAAGCCCAGTTCATCGCGCGCATGCGCTTCCAGCGCGTTGTGCGCCATCAGCTGCTCCGCCACCTGGTGCGCCAACTCACGATCCAGGCCACGGTGCACGTAAATCTCGGTGAGTTCCTTGTGCTCGCCGGTGGGGTCTTCGTGCAGTTCACGCTGCTCGACCGCCAGTTCGGCGCGTTCGCTATCCGCTTGCGAACTCACGGACACGTATTCGCCCGCGCCCATCGACATGGCACCGGCGACGAGACCCGCCACGCCGGCGATCATGACGTTCGACGCCGCCGCCTCCGCCGAGGCGACGCCCACGAGCAGGCTGGCCGTGGAAAGAATGCCGTCGTTAGCGCCCAGCACGGCAGCACGCAGCCAGCCCAGGCGGTCCAGCCGGTGGTGTTCGGAATGTTTGCGGCTCAACCGGGTTCCCCTTCTGCCTTTTCTTCCACGCGGTGTTCCAGGCGCGATACCAGCCAGCCTACCGCCAGCGCGCAGGCCGTGCCGCAGATCACCTCACCCAGGCGCCACGCAGCCACCTCCCAGCGTGGGCCCGCCGCCGGTACGAGCAGCACGATGGCCGAGGTGATGCCGCCGATGCGCGCGGCCGCGCCCGCGTTGGCGGTCCAGCAGGCCAGTGTCACCAGGCCCAGCGCGACCGCGAACGAAAGCAGGTCGCCATCGCCGCCGATCCACAGGCCCAGCATGCCGGCGATGCCGCCAAACGTGGTGCCCAGCACGCGGTCGCGCCCGGAATGCTGGGTATCGCCGTAATGCGGCTGGGTCACGGCGATCGCACTGATCGCCGCCCAGAACGCCTCCTCCGGGTTCAGCAGGAAGCCGACGCCATAGGCGAACGTGGAAGCGAGCACCGCCTTGAAGGCCATGAAGGCGCCCACGCGCATGCGTGATGCGAGCGGGAGGCCGCGAAAGAGCTGGTCGAGCAGGCGCTGGGCCCGCCGTACCCGCCGTAGCGCGCGGGTCTCCTCTTCGGGGGGCTTGTGGGCTTCAGGTTCGGTCATGGCTGCATCGTAGCTTCCCACGCCGTCGACGGGCCGCCAACACACAAGCACAATACGCGCGCCCCGGCCGCCGGCCGGCCCACCCCAAAGAGCCCGACCTCCATGTCCATCACGATGTACCAGACCACCGTCCCCGTCCTCGTCCGCGCGCTGACCAACCTTTCCGGCGTGCTGAAGAAGGGTGCCGACCATGCGAAGGAACGCAACATCGCCGAAGAGGTGCTGCTGAATACCCGCATCACCCCGGATATGTTCCCGCTGATCCGCCAGGTGCAGATCGCCACCGACATGGCCAAGGGCGCAGGCTTCCGCCTGGCCGGCCAGGAAGCGCCGGCCATGGCCGACGACGAAACCACGTTCGAACAGCTGCAGGCGCGCATCACCAAGGTGATCGACATGCTGAAGGGCTTCACGCCGGAGCAGATCGACGGCAGCGAAACCCGCGACATCGTGCTGAAGATGCGCTCGGGCGAGATGCACTTCAAAGGCCAGGCTTACCTGCTCGGCTTCGTGCTGCCCAACGTGTATTTCCACTGCACCACCGCGTACGCGATCCTGCGCGGCGTCGGCGTGGTGCTGGGCAAGTCCGATTTCATCGGCAAGCCGGAATAAGCGGCTGCGTTACCTGTAGGAGCGCGCTTGCGCGCGATGGGTGCTCGCGGCAAGGCCCATCGCGTGCAAGCACGCTCCTACACAAGACCTGCGCAGGCTCTTGTAGGAGCGTGCTTGCACGCGATAAGCCAACGCAGCGGTGAAGCCGCTAATTCTTCAACTTCCACCCCGTGCGGAAGATCCACCACACGATCCCCAGGCACACCAGCATGAACCCCACGGTGGCCGAGACGCTCACCACCACGTTCACATCGGCCTGCCCGTAAAAGCTCCAGCGGAACCCGTTCACCAGGTACACCACCGGGTTGAACAGGGTCACCTTCTGCCAGAACGGCGGCAGCATGTTGATGGAGTAGAAGCTGCCACCCAGGAACGTGAGCGGCGTGATCACCATGAGCGGCACCACCTGCAGTTTCTGGAAATCATCCGCCCACAGGCCGATGATGAAACCGAACAGGCTGAAGGTGACCGCGGTGAGCATCAGGAACGCGACCATCCACACCGGGTGCATGATCTGGTAATCGACGAACAGGCGCGAGGTCACCAGGATCAGCGCACCCAGGATCATCGACTTCGTCGCCGCCGCACCCACATAGCCCAGCACCACTTCGACATAGTTCACTGGTGCCGAAAGCAGCTCGTAGATCGTGCCGGCCCACTTGGGCATGTAGATGCCGAACGACGCGTTCGAGATGCTCTCGTTGAGCAACGACAGCATGATCAGGCCGGGGATGATGAACGCGCCGTAGCTCACGCCACCGATCGCGCCCATGCGCGAGCCGATCGCCGCGCCAAACACGATGAAGTACAGCGAGGTCGAAAGCACCGGCGAGGCGATGCTCTGGGTAAGCGTGCGGAACGTGCGGGCCATCTCGAAACGATAGATGGCGCGGATGCCATGGATATTCACAGGCCACCTCCCCTGACAAGGCTCACGAAGATATCTTCCAGCGAACTCTCGCTGGAATGCAGGTCCTTGAAGTCGATACCCAGCGCGCCGAGCTTCTTCAGCAGTTCGGCGATGCCCGTGTCATCGGATTGCGTATCGAACGTGTAGGTCAGGCACAGGCCATCCTTCGACAGTTCCAGCGGCCAGTGCTCCAGCCCTTCGGGCACGCTTTCCAGCGGTGCCTGCAACGACAGGGTCAGCTGCTTCTTGCCCAGCTTCTGCATCAGCGTGTGCTTGTCTTCCACGAGGATGAGTTCGCCGTGGTTGATGACGCCGATGCGATCGGCCATCTCCTCGGCTTCTTCGATGTAGTGCGTGGTCAGGATGATGGTGACGCCCGATTCGCGCAGGCGGCGAACCATCTGCCACATGTCGTGGCGGAGCTCCACGTCCACACCGGCCGTGGGCTCATCGAGAAACAGCACACGCGGCTCGTGCGACAACGCCTTGGCGATCAGCACGCGGCGCTTCATGCCGCCGGAGAGCGCCATGATCTTCGAATCCTTCTTCTCCCAAAGGGAGAGCTCGCGAAGGATCCGCTCGAGGTACACGGGGTTGGGTGCCTTGCCAAACAGGCCGCGGCTGAAATTCACGGTGGCCCACACGGTCTCGAACGCATCCGTGGAGAGCTCTTGCGGCACCAGGCCGATGAGGCTGCGTGCCGCGCGGTAGTCGCGGACGATATCGTGGCCATCCACCGTTACGCTGCCGCCGGTGCCGTTGACGATGCCGCAGATGATGCTGATGAGGGTGGTCTTGCCGGCGCCGTTAGGACCGAGCAGCGCGAAGATTTCACCGCGCCGGATCTCGAGGTCAACGTTCTTCAGCGCCTGGAAGCCGGTCTTGTAGGCCTTGGAAAGGCCGCGCACCGCGACGATGGCGTCGGGCGCGTGATCGGTGGGGGACATGGGGGGCCGTTGGTTGCGGGGTTGGCGGGTGATGGTAGTCCCTTGGATGGGATGGCGCACGGGCCTTGAAGGCGGCCCCTACCCGCCCCACCATCCACGGATTACCCGCCCGCGGGTCACCCAGGAGCCACCGCCATGAGCATCTCGCTGCACGAAGCCTCCGCCGCCGCCTACATCCGTGGCTTCCGCGTCCTTGCCGATCTGCTGGCCAAGGCCCGCGACCATGGCGGCGATGCCCTCATCGAACAGCGGCTCGCGCCGGACATGCTGAACCTGGCCGGCCAGGTGCAGCGCGCCAGCGATACCGCCAAGTTCGGCGTTGCCCGCGTGGCTGACGTGCAAGCGCCGTCGTTCGAAGACAACGAGACCACGATCGACCAGTTGATCAAGCGCATCGACGACACCGTGGCGTGGATCAAATCGGTTCCGGCCGAGAAAGTGGATGCTGGCGCATCGCGCACGATCACGCGCAAGTTTGGCCAGGCGGAGAAGACCTTCACCGCCAGCGAGTACCTGATGGTGTTCGCCCTGCCCAACTTCTATTTCCACATCACGACCGCGTACGACATCCTGCGCCACAACGGCGTGGGCGTGGGCAAGCTGGATTACCTCGGCTTCGCCGGATGAGTGATGGCCTGGCGCGCTGCGCCTGGGGCGATGCCGACGACCTCATGCGCGGTTACCACGACCGCGAATGGGGCGTTCCCGAGCGCGATGGCCGCAAGCTGTGGGAGAAGCTGATCCTGGATGGCTTCCAGGCCGGGCTGTCGTGGCGGACCATCCTGGCCCGCCGCGATGGCTTCCGCGCCGCCTTCGAAGGCTTCGACCCCGACGTGGTCGCCGCCTACGGCCCGCGCGAGGTCGAACGCCTGCTGGCCGATCCCGGCATCATCCGCTCGCGCAGCAAGATCGGCGCGGCGATCAATAACGCGAAGGCGTACCTGGCCATGCGCGAGGCAGGCGAGGATTTCGCCACGTTCTGCTGGGATTTCGTCGGGGGTGAGCCCGTGGCGTGGGATGGCCCGGTGCCGCCCAACAGTCCGCTTTCCGAACAGGTCTCCAAGGCCTTGAAGAAGCGCGGCTTCACCTTCGTGGGGCCGACCATCGTGTTCGCCTGGATGGAGGCCACTGGCCTGCTCAACACCCACGCGCCGGACTGCTTCCGCCGGGCGGAATTGCTTCGTAAACCCTTGCGCAACAAGGGTTAATGAATTTTTTAGCCGTTCCAGCGTAGCGTGGAACCCAAGGGGCCGCATCGGCCGCCCCGGCTCGTCAGGCATACCCACCGACATACGCGAGGGTTCCATGGCATCGAGTTCCGCCCAACTGTTTATTCCGTACAGCGAATCGACACAGGGACCGTGGATCGTCCGCCGCGCCTCCGTGCCACTGGGCACCTACCCGACGCAGGCTGACGCCATCCATGCCGCCGAAGCGCTATCCCCCGGCCTCTCCGACAGCCTGGGCCGCCCCGTTGCGATCCACGTCCAGCACGCCGACGGCAGCTGGGAAGAGCACACCTGGGTCGTCGCCGGCCTGGTGGCCAGCGCGCCGCTCAGCCCGGCCATTCACGCACGCTGAGCCACGGGGTGAGACCCCGATAAGGTAACCTTGGTGGGCTATGCTCACCGAAGATACCAAAGCCGCGATCCGCGCCGCCTATGCGCGGCTGAAGGACGGCCTGGCGGGGTTCCGCGGGCGCCCGTCGCAGCTGAAGATGATCGCCGAGGTCGCCAAGGCGCTGGCTGAGCCGGCGGGCGCGGCCGTGATCGAGGCCCCTACCGGTACCGGTAAATCCATGGCCTACCTGATCGGCGGCCTGGAAGTGGCGCGCGCCCAGAAGAAGAAGCTGGTGATCGCCACCGCGACCGTGGCCCTGCAGGAGCAGCTGGTCCAGCGCGATATCCCCCAGTACATGAAGTTGTGCGGCGTGGAAGCGAAGGTGGCGTTGGCCAAGGGCCGCGGCCGCTACCTGTGCCCGCGCAACCTGCGCGCCGCCGGTGCGGAGCCGAGTGCCCAGGGCGGCTTTGAGTTTGATGCCGACGTGGCGCTGTGGTCACGACCGCCGGCCGAGCGCGATACCAAGGCGATCGAGAAGCTCGGCAGGGCCTTTGAATCGCACGAGTGGAACGGCGATATCGATACCAGCCCGGAGCCGCTGTCGGACCTCGTGCGCGGCATGGTGACCACCAGCGCCGGCGGCTGCACCGGCCGTAAGTGCAATGCCTTCGCCGTGTGCCCCTTCTTCGTCGCCCGCCGCGCCATCGGCGAGGCCGATATCGTGGTCGCCAACCAGGACCTGGTGCTGGCCGACCTGACGATGCCGCGCGACGAAGACACCTTCGGCGGCGTGATCCTGCCCAAGCCCGAGGACACGCTGTACATCTTCGACGAGGCCCACCACGTCCCCTCCAAGGCGATCGACCGTGGCGCGGCGGATGTACACCTGGCCAGCACGGTGCGCCGCATTGGCCGCCTGCAGAACCAGGTGCACGCCGCGTATTCGCTTACCGACAAGGAAAGCATCGGCAACCTCACGCTGGAATCCGGCGACGAGAAGATGCTGGAGATGTCGAACGCGCTGGAAGAGATCGAGCGCGAGATCCGCCTGTCGTGGACGCCTTCTTCCAACGAACTCGAACCTGTGTTTCGCGCATCGCTTGGCCAGCTTCCAGAGAACTGGAAGATCCACGCCTCGCACCTGCACGTGGTGACCCGCGATGTTCAGCGCTGGCTGCGTACCGTGCGCCGCACGGTGGTCGAGATGGACGCCGGTGGCCCGACCCAGCAAGCCCTATCGCGCGAATTGGGCATTGCGCTGGAGCGCCTGGATCGCCAGGTGCGCACGTGGTACGCGTGGTCGACCGAGGATCGCGAGAACGGGCCACCACTGGCGCGCTGGGTGAGCATGGGCTCGGATCAGTCGCTGATCTGCCACGCTTCGGCGGTGTCGGCCGGTGGCCTGCTGCGCACCGTGCTGTGGGACAACGCTTCGGCGGTCATCATGACCTCCGCAACGCTCAGCGCGGGCGGTAACTTCCGCGGCTTCGCCGATTCGGTCGGCCTGCCGAACGAAGCGGTGACGCTCAGCCTGCCTTCCCCGTTCGATCTGGAACGCCAGGCGAAGCTTGAAGTGCCTGCGTTCAACACCTTGCCGGATGACCGCGAAGGCCATGCGCGCGAAGTGGCGAGCTGGTTGGCCAAACATCTCGACTGGGATGCCGGCAACCTCGTGCTGTTCACATCGCGTGCCAAGCTTGATCGCGTGCTGCAGGTGTTGCCGATCGACCATGTGCGCAAGGTGCGCGCGCAGGGCTCGCTGGCGAAGGCTCAGCTCATTGCGGAGCACTGCGCGGATATCGAAGTGGGCAAGGGCAGCACGATCTTCGGCCTTGCCTCGTTCGGTGAGGGCCTGGATCTGCCGGGCAAGCTCTGCGAGACCGTCGTCGTCACGCAGCTGCCGTTCGCCGTGCCGACCGATCCCGTCGGTGCCACGTATGCGGAATGGCTGGAATCGCGCGGCCGCAACCCGTTTATCGAAGTGAGCGTGCCCGATGCCACGCGCATCCTCACGCAGTACTGCGGCCGCCTGATCCGTACGGAAACCGATACCGGGCGCATCGTGCTGCTTGATCGCCGCGTGATCACCAAACGCTACGGCACAGGCATGCTCCGCGCCCTGCCCCCCTTCGCCCGCGAGATCGAGCGCGTCGCATGAAGATCATCCGTTTCGACGAACTGAAGGCCGTGCCGTGGAAGAACGGCCTGGGCATCACGCGTGAGCTTGCCGTCGAGCCGCCGGGCGCATCGATGGATACGTTCGCGTGGCGGGTGAGCATCGCGGATGTCGATACGGCCTCGCCGTTTTCGACCTTTGCCGGGATCGATCGCACGATCGTATTGCTCGAAGGTGATGGGTTCACGATGGTGCTGGATGGCGAGCGCGAGCATGCGTTGACGACACCCTGCGCACCGTTCGCCTTCCCCGGTGAAGCCACGGTCGATGTACGCCTGGCCGGTGGCGCCACGCGCGACTTCAACCTGATGGTGCGCCGAGGCATGGGGGCCGCACGACTCACGGTTCTCCACGGCCCGGGCGAATTCGAAGGCGTAGCGATCGCCTACATCGCCGAAGGCAACGGCACGGCCGATGGCGAGCCGGTAACCAAAGGCGACTCCATCTTCGACGCCGGCCGCCTCACGCTCACCGCCAACACCCAAGCCATAGCAATCCACCTGTAGGAGCGCGCTTGCGCGCGATGGGCGCTTGCCGCAACACCCGATCGCGCGCAAGCGCGCTCCTACAGGGGCGCCGGTTCCTCAGGTTCCTCGGGCGCCTCGCGCCGCCACAAATCCACCGACGTCAGCTGGAACGGCACGGCAGGCACAGCCGCTTGCCAGCCTTCGATGCCGGGGAAGCGTTCCCTCAGGTCGATGATCACCTGCGCAAATCCTTTGTCGAACTCTGACAGGACCGCGCCCTGCCCCTCATCCACGTGGAAAAACACGAACACCGTGTCATTGGTGAACGTATCGCGGTTCCCCGCCTCGATCCGGTGAATCCGTGAAAGCGGTACCTCAACGGTATGCCAGGCATCCGGCCGGGCCACCAGCACGCCCGCTTCCAGATCGACATGGGCGGAACCACCGGGCGATAGCCGATCGCGCAGGCGCTTGAATAGCGAGCGTTTTTCGTCTTTCCCGTCGTGGTCCATGGAGCGGTCCCGGTGGCGCAATTTATTGAGGATTCACCCGTCATCGGCATCGTAGGCAGTCGCTTTAATGGAATCCAGCCATGCGTGACCTCCTCGCCGCCCTGAACCGGGCCATGGCCGCCCCCGGCATCGCCTCCACGCCGGTCACCGCCGTGGCCGATCTCGACCTGGAACGCTACGCTGGCGCGTGGCACGAGATCGCCCGGCTGCCCATGTACTTCCAGCGCAAATGCACCGGCAACGTCACGGCCCACTACACCCCGAACATCGACGGCACCGTGACCGTTGAGAACCGCTGCGACACGGCCGAGGGCCCCATCGCCAGCCGCGGCATCGCCCGCCGGCCCGAGGCCTATGCCCGCGGCAAGCTGGAAGTGACCTTCGTTCCGCCGTGGCTACGCTGGCTGCCGCTGGTGTGGGCGGATTACTGGGTGCTCGCGCTGGATGAGGATTACCAGTGGGCGATGGTGGGACAGCCTGGGCGGAAGTATCTGTGGATCTTGTCGCGCACACCAGAACTGGAAGGCAAGACGTTCGAGGCGTTGAAAGCCCAGGCAGTTGCGATGGGATACGACCTGTCGGCGTTGATCGTCTCTTCGCACGTCGCCTGAAGTGCCTGGCGCTTATGCACCGTGCGGACGTTTGCGTAGCCATCCAGCCGCAACCAGTTAGCATGTGCGCCTTCTGACTTTGCGAGTAGTTGGCATGGCCGCAACCAAAACCCCCTGCCCGTGTGATAGCGGTAAGCCTTACGACATGTGCTGCGGACCTTGGCATGGCGGCACACCCGCGCCCACCGCCGAGGCACTCATGCGGTCACGCTACAGCGCTTACGTGATGGGCTTGGCCGATTACCTCATAGCGACATGGCACCCCGGCATGCGGCCGACGGAACTGAACCTCGACCTGGGTGGCGCACCGAAACCCACCTGGCTTGGCCTGACCGTAAAGCGCCATGAAAACCCGACACCCGACACGGCCGTGGTGGAATTCGTCGCGCGCCTTCGCTACGGCGGTGGCAGTGCGAAGAAAATGCACGAGGTGAGCCGCTTCGTTCGCGAGGATGGGCGGTGGTATTACGTCGATGGTGATGTCGATTAGCAGACATGTAGGAGCGGGGGGGGGGGGGGGGGGGGGGGGGGGGGGGGGGGGGGGCCCCCCCCCCCCCCCCCCCCCCCCCCCCCCGCTCCTACCACGGCGGGTACGCCGTCAAGACGCTTTAGACGACCTGGCGGGCGACGCCGCCGTCGACGCGTACGGCCGTGCCGGTGGTGCCGCTGGCTTGTTCGGAGGCGAGGTAGACGGACATGTTCGCCACTTCCTCGACGCTCAGCAGGCGCTGGATCAGCGAGGTCGGGCGGTGGGTGCTGATGAAGTCCTTCTCCACTTCCGCCAGCGACTTGCCCTGGTCTTTCGCGATCTTGCCGAAGAACTCACCCACGCCTTCGGAGAGGGTCGGGCCCGGGAGCACGGAGTTCACCGTGACGCCAGTGCCGGAGAGGGTCTCGGCCAGGCCGCGGGCGACGGCGAGCTGCGCGGTCTTGGTCATGCCGTAATGGACCATCTCGGCCGGGATCTGCAGGGCGGATTCGCTGGAGATGAACTGCACGCGGCCCCAGCCACGATCGGCCATGCCCTTGGCGTAGTGGCGCGACAGTCGCACGCCCGAGTTCACGTTCACTTCGAAGAAGCGGGTCCATTCGTCGTCCTGGATCTCGAAGAACGGCTTGGGCTCGAAGATGCCGAGGTTGTTCACCAGGATATCGGTGTTCGGCACGGCCTTGATCAGGGCGGCGGCGCCTTCGGCCGTGCCAAGGTCAGCGGCGACGCCGGAGAGCTTCGCGTTCGGCACGGCCTTCTTGATGTCAGCGATGGCGGCATCGACACGGGCCTGGGTACGGCCGGTGACCACGACGCTGGCGCCAGCGGCCGCGAGGCCCTGGGCAATGGCCAGGCCGATGCCGGCGGTGGAACCGGTGACGATGGCGCTGCGCTTGGAGAGATCGATGTTCATGGGGTAGCTCCCGAGGAAAGTTGATAGACACATCGTCGGGGTAGCCGGGCCCCGGATCAATCGCTGGCCGGGCGAAAGACTTTTGCCCTGGCGCGAAGGATCGCCACAACCCGCACTGGCCATGGCCCCTGTAGGAGCGCGCTTGCGCGCGAGGGGGCTGCCCGCGAGCTGGCCATCGCGCGCAAGCGCGCTCCTACAGGGGCAGGTCTATGCGGGTTTCGCCGTCGGGCACCCCGTTGGGGCCGAAGCGGCGCTCGATGATCGTGGTGGCGTCATCGTGGCCGACCAGGATGACTGTGCTGGCGCGGGTGCCGTAGTTTTCACCCACGATGAATGCGCTGGAGAGGAAGCGCTCGCGTTCGATGCCGATGCCGGTATCGGGGAGCAGATCGTCCGGCCAGCGGCCCTGGTCGGAGAGCATGGTGAACAAGGCGTCGGTATCTTCGCGCTTGTCGTCCACCCACGCTTCCAGCCTGTGCACCAGTGCGCGCGTCTTCGGCCAGGGCGCATTGAAGTCCGCATTGGAAAGGCCGTGGACACCGTCGCTTACGCGTTCATACCGTGCATCGGGGTGGTTACCGAGGTAATACGCGCTGTCGTGGTCGAAGGTGAGCAGGTTGAACGGCCGGTAGTCGCGGGCCGTAGCGATGAGCTCAAGCGCATGCGCTGAAGCAGGCAGGTTAGAGCCGAGGTAATCAGCAACCAGCAAGCCGCGCGAAAGGCCGCTGTGGTCTGCCTTCAGATCGCGCACATTGGTGATGATGCTGGTACGTCCGTGGGGTGCGACACCGGCCCACGTGCCACCCGCTTCCAGATCGCGACCCGCCGCTATTTGCGGCGCTTCATCCCAATGCGCCAATGGCGCCGTCGGGCGGGCGTGGAATTCATCGCGGTTACCGAGCATGACGAGGCGCCAGCGCGGGTGCGCGCGCCAGGCGAAGGCGATCAGGCACATAGGCAGAAGGGGGCCGTGGAGGGCATGGCCCCTATTCTGCGCCAATTTCATCCATGCGTCCGCGCCCACACCGAAAGGCCACGCCCCTGTAGGAGCGGGGGGGGGGGGGGGGGGGGGGGGGGGGGGGGCCCACCCCCCCCCCCCCCCCCCCCCCCCCCCCCCCCGGGGGCCGGGGGGGGGGGGGGGGGGGGGGCCGCGGCCCCCCCCCCCCCCCCCCCCCCCGGGCCCCGC
>NZ_JBNDKI010000018.1:0-116850 GCF_050435445.1 Luteibacter sp. 621
CCGCTTCAAGACATTTCGTCCTGAGTGAGCCGCCCATTCTAGATCGTTTTTCGTTTCTGTCAACACCCTCGTGAAACATTTTTTCGAGGTGGTTGCTAGATCCGAAGACCTTGGACACCGTTCGCGAAGCGCGTTCCGTGTCAGCGGGGAGGCGAATAATACGGGTTTTCGAAGGGGCCGCAACCCCTTTTGTGAAATATTTTTGAAACCGCCGTTAAATCAGGCGGATACGGGCGAAGTTTCGCTTGCCGACCTGGAGTACGCCCTCGAAACCGGCCGTGAAGACGCGCGAACCATCCTCCACGACCTCGCCATCAATACGTACGGCGCGCTCCTTGAGCTTACGGTTCGCCTCTGAATTGCTCGGCGTGACGCCCGCAGCCGTAAGAAGAGCGGCTAGGCGGAAGCCTTCGGCCGGGGCGGGAATCTGCTCCAGCGGCAACAGGCTGGTATCACCCTGCCCCGTGACCACGGCATGCCAGCCGGCGATCGCCTGCTCCGCGGCAGCCGCATCATGGAAGCGGGTGGCCAGCTCGCGCGCCAGGCGCAGCTTCGCATCGCGCGGGTTCATGGCCCCGGAGGCCACATCGGCCTTCATGGCGGCCAGCTCATCCAGCGATACATCAAAGCTGAGCAGCTCGAACCAGCGCCAGGTCAGCTCATCGCCAATCTTCATCGTCTTGGTGACGATATCGATGGCCGGTTCGTTGATACCTATGTAGTTGCCCAGGGACTTGGACATCTTGTTGACGCCATCCAGCCCCTCGAGCAGCGGCATGGTCAGCACGATCTGGGGCGCCTGGCCGTGGTGCTCCTGCAGGGCGCGGCCCATCAACAGGTTGAATTTCTGGTCGGTACCGCCCAGCTCGACATCGGCCTCCAGGGCCACCGAGTCATAGCCCTGCACCAGGGGATACAGGAACTCGTGGATGGCAATGGGCTGCTCACCCTTATAACGCTTGGCGAAATCATCGCGCTCGAGCATGCGCGCCACGGTGTGCTGGGCGGCCAGGCGGATCATGTCGGCCGCCCCCATCTTGCCGAACCACTCGGAATTGAAGCGCAGCTCGGTCTTGTCCTTGTCCAGCACCTTATAGACCTGCTCGGCGTAGGTCTGGGCGTTGGCCAGCACATCCTCGCGGGTGAGCGGCTTGCGGGTCACGTTCTTGCCCGTGGGGTCGCCGATCATCCCGGTGAAGTCACCGATCAGGAAAATGACCTGGTGCCCCAGGTCCTGGAACTGGCGCATCTTGTTGAGCAGCACGGTGTGGCCGATGTGCAGGTCGGGCGCGGTCGGGTCGAAGCCCGCCTTGATACGCAGCGGACGCCCTGTCTTAAGGCGTGCCTCGAGGTCTTCCTTCTTGATGATCTCGTCGGCTCCGCGCGCGATCAGCGCCAGCGACTGCTGCAGGTCGTTCATGCTTGCTCTCTTGTTTACGTACGTATGTATGGGTTTCGCGTGCTTCACAAATGTATGTGAAGGACGTGTAGCGGTTAATTGTGCGTTAACCGCGACATGCGATGCAAAGCCTTGATGTGAAAGGCGTTGACGTCTTTTGCACGAGGCCGTTATGGTACGCGACAACACGGGGCGAGCGGATACAAGAAAGACAATGGGTGATGAGATTCGAAGCGCGCAACATAGCGCGCGCAAACAGGCGATCCGCCGCAAGGCGCAGCGTCGCCATTCCCACTTCTATGACAATCGTGCCGCCCACTGGTCCTTCAGTCGCAATGCGTCGGCCGAGCCACTGAGCTGGTCGCGCGAGCGCTGGATCCTCGCCGGTACCGCGTTCCTGCTCGTCATTCTTTCCGCGCTGGTCATCCCCGCATGGGCCGGCGCCATGAAATCGCCCAAGATCACCGCCACCGGCAGCGTCGTGTCCGCGCCCGTCGTGCATAACGTGGTTGCACTGGCCGTGCCGAAGATGGACCCCACCGCCATCAAGCCGCTCGTCCCCGCGGAAGAATGGCAGACGGTGCAGGTGGAAGCCGGCCAGACCCTTGCCGACATCTTCCTTGCGCAAGGCCTGAACATGACCGACCTGCAGCACGTCATTGACGGCGCGGGCGGCACCAAGGTGTTCCACCAGATCAAGCCCGGCCAGGAGTTCCAGTTCCTGATCGGCGCCGACCACGTGCTCAAGGGCGTGCGCTTCGACCAGGATGAAGCCACCATCGCCACGCTGCGCCTCGATGGCGATGCAGCGAAGCTCACCACGCAGGTCCGCGATGTACAGCGCCGTGAGCACATCGCCCACGGCATCATCGATAGCTCGCTGTTCGGCGCCGCCTCGAAGGCCGGCATGAGCAACGCGATGGTGCTGAAGCTGGCCGAAGCGTTCAAGTACGACATCGATTTCGTGCAGGACCTGCGCGTTGGCGACAGCTTTACCGTCATCTATGACGACGTGTACAGCGATGGCGCTTACCTGCGCGAAGGCGACATCGTCGCCGCCGAGTTCGTGAACCAGGGCAAGCGTTACACCGCGTACCGCTATAAGAATGCCGACGGCAAGGTGAGCTACTTCAGCGAAGAAGGCCGCCCGCTCGTGGGCTCGTTCCTGCGCATTCCGGTCGATTTCACCCGCATCTCCTCGCAGTTCAGCGCCGGCCGCATGCACCCCATCCTGGGCAAAATGCGCGCGCACAAGGGCGTCGATTACGCCGCACCCACCGGCACGCCCATCCACGCCGCCGGCGATGGCGTGGTGAAGTTCCGCGGCTGGATGAATGGCTACGGCAACTTCGTGGTAATCCAGCACAACGGCACGATCAGCACCGCGTACGGCCACATGTCGCGCTTCGCCAACCTGCGCGTCGGCCAGCACGTGAGCCAGGGCACCACTATCGGCTTTGTCGGCATGACCGGCCTCGCCACAGGCCCGCACCTGCATTACGAATTCCGCGTCAACAACGTGCAGCGCGACCCGCAGACGGTCACCCTGCCGAAGCCCGAGCCGCTGCCGGCCGCACAGCTGGCGAAGTTCAAGAAGGAAGTGGTCGCCCCGCAGCTTGCCCGCCTTAACCAGCTCGATAGCAACTACAAGCTGGCCAGCGCGAAATCCGGCAACACCGCGGGTGATGACTAAGCCGTGGCGCATGCCTCGGATGGCCTTTACCTCGGCCTGATCTCGGGAACCAGTGCGGATGGCATCGATGCCGCACTGGTCCGCTTTACCGATACCCGCCCCGCGCTCGTCGCGGGGCTTACGCATGCGTGGGATGAACCGCTGCGCCAGCGGATCCTTGCCGTCGCGCAGGATGAAGAACGCCTGGACCTGGATGGTTACGGCCACCTGGATGTGGCGGTAGCACGGAGCTTCGCAGATGCCGCGCACGCCGTACTGGCCAAGGCAGGCGTGAAGGCGGCCGACGTGCGCGCCATTGGCTCGCACGGCCAGACGATTCGCCACCGCCCCGATGGCGAATACCCCTTTACCCTGCAGATCGGCGATCCCTCGGTGATCGCCGAGCGCACGCGCATCGATACGATCGCCGATTTCCGCCGCGCGGATGTCGCGGCCGGCGGCCAGGGCGCGCCACTGGTGCCCGCGTTCCATGCCACGGTGCTGCGGCCTGACAAGGGCGCGCGCGTGGTGCTGAACCTGGGTGGCATCGCCAACGTCACGCGGCTAACGCCCGACGGGCACGTCACGGGTTTCGACACGGGCCCGGCCAACGGCCTGATGGATGCGTGGTGCCTGCGCCACCGCGGTGAGGCGTTTGATCGCGATGGCCTGTTCGCTGCCACGGGTACGATCGACCCGGACCTGCTGGCCGAGCTGCTGGACGACCCGTACTTTGTGTTGCCGCCGCCGAAGAGCACCGGCCGCGAACATTTCCACCTGGCGTGGCTGGATGCCCACCCACGCGTCGCCGAGGTGTCGCCGGAGGATGTCCAGGCCACCCTGATGGCGCTCAGCGCTATTTCCATCGGAGATGCCATCCGCCAGTACGCAGGCGATGCGACCGATGTGGTCGCGTGCGGGGGTGGCGTGCACAACGCCGTGCTGATGCATGCGATCGAAGGCCGCCTCGAAGGCCGCACGCTGCACGTGAGCAGCGCGTTCGGCATCGATCCGGACCAGATGGAAGCCATGGGCTTCGCATGGCTTGCGTTCCGCCGCCTGCGTGGCGAGCCGGGCAACTTGCCGGCGGTCACGGGGGCGCGCGGCCCACGTCTGCTCGGTGCGCTGTACGCCGCACCCTGAGCGGAACCGCTACAACGGTTCCGCAGCGGCGCCTCGCTCGTAAGCTTTTGCGGCCTCCGACAACGTCGCGGGCGAGGCCTGCGATAGCGCCGCAAGCGCTTCCTGGAACGCGGCCTGCTCGTCGGCATCCCACGCACCTGTCAGGTGTGCGATATCGCCTGGTTCGAGCAATAGCTCGCTGAACACGTCGCCCGCGCTCAAACCGAGCCCGTACCGCAACGCGTGCAGTATCACTTCGTTGATCGACCAGCGCCTTTCCCGGGCGAGCTGTTTGATCCGCTCGGCCATTTGCTCGTCGATGTGTCGCACCACGATATCCGGCACGTGCGTAACCTCCTTCGCGCATGCCCCCTGTGCCGCGGATCTTACACAGAATCCCGGGGGTCGCGCATATACACCAGTCGAGCTATTCCTCTATGGCCGCCGGCGCAGGCAAGCCGCGCCACAGGATGGCCAGGACGATAAGGGTGGGCACGATCGACGCGGTGCTCACCACGAACAGGGCGGTATAGCCCGAATCCTTTACCAGGAAGCCGGAGAACCCACCCAGCAACTTGCCCGGCAAGTTGGCCAGCGCGCTTAGCAGCGCGTACTGCGTGGCGGTGAAGCGGCGGTTGACCAGCCCCGACATGAAGGCGACCAGCACGGGGCCTGCAAAGCCCTGGGCGAAGTTATCGCCCGAGAGCGTGGCAACGAACGCCCAGGTCTGCCCCGGGTTCTGGGCCATCAACAGATAAAGCATGTTGGACAGCGCCACGCCGATCGCGGAGATCACCAGCAGGCGGCGCATGTCGAACCGGGTGACCGCCCAGCCACCGAGCAACGCACCGAGGATGCCGACGATCACGCCGTAGACCTTTGACACCTCGGCGATCTGCGTTTTGCTGAAGCCCGCGTCGAGATAAAAGGGGTAAGCCATCACCCCGAGCATCTGGTCGGGCAGGCGGAACAGCGCCACGAACAACAGCAGCCCCAGGGCCAGGCCCACGCCGTAGCGCGCAAAGAAATCGCGAAAAGGCCCGATGAAGCCTTCCTGTACGGCCACGGCAAACGGCACCCGCTCGCGCACGCGGTGTTCCGGCTCTCGCGCGACCAGTACCGTGGCGACGGGAATAAGCAGCAACGCGCAGATGGCCATGTAGCCCTTCTGCCAGCCGAGCGCATCGGCCACGATAAGAATGCCCGCGCCGCCCGCGATCAGGCCAAGCCGGTAGCCGAGCGTGTACGTGGCGGCCAACGCCCCCTGCGCTTCCGGGGGCGCGATCTCGACACGGTACGCATCCACGACGATATCGACCGTGGCCCCCGCGAAGGCGGCCAGCAAGGTCATGCCCAGGAAGCGCTGCAGCGATTCCGCCGGTGGCATCATCGCCATGCCGAACAGGCCCACGGCCAGCAACAGCAGCGCGAACATCAGCCAGCCGCGGCGCTGGCCCAGCCGGCAGAACAGCGGCAGGCGCACCTTATCCACCGCCGGCGCCCACACGAACTTGAAGTTGTAGGCGAAGGTGACGAAGCTGGCGACGCCAATGGCGCCGTAATCCACCCCCGATTCCTTCAGCCACGCCGAAAGCGTGTTGCCGACCAGCAGGAACGGAAGGCCCGATGCCAGCCCGAGGAACAGCATGACCACCGCGCCTGGCTGCGCGAACGCGGCGAACAGGCCGCGCCAGCCCTTATAGCGGGCCCTGCCCTGCGTTTCGGTCACTCCGCGTAGTCCACGGTGAACGGCGCATGGTCGGAGAAGCGCTCATCCCGGTAGATCGAGCAGCCGCGCAGGCGATCGCGCAGGCCCGGGGTGACGATCTGGTAATCGATACGCCAACCCACGTTGTTCGCCCGGGCCTGGCCGCGGTTGCTCCACCAGGTGTATTCCACGGCATCCGGCTTCAGCGCGCGGAAGCTATCCACCCAGCCGATCTCCTTGAACAGCAGGTCGAGCCACGCGCGCTCCGCGGGCAGGCAGCCGGAGTTTTTCTGGTTGGAGGTCCAGTTCTTGATGTCGTCCTTCGTGTGCACGATGTTCCAGTCGCCGCACAGCACGTAATCGCGGCCGCTGGCCGCCCACTCGCGGAAGATGGGCGTGAGCCATTCCATGATCCGGAACTTGTACTGCTGCCGCTCATCGCCCGACGAGCCGGAGGGGATGTAAAACGACACGACGCTGAGGTTGCCGTAGCGCGCCTCGATGTAACGGCCCTCGCAATCGAAATCCTCGCGACCCAGCGACGTACGGATTTCGTCGGGCTCGCGTTTGGAGTAGATGGCTACGCCGCTGTAACCCTTCTTGCTGCGTGCATCGTGGTAGAAGCAGTGGTGCCCGTCGGGGCGAAACATCGGATCGGTCAGCTGCGCTTCCTGCGCCTTGGTTTCCTGCAGGCAGACCACGTCGGCGTCCTGCTGGCGCAACCATTCGAACACGCCCTTGGTGGCGGCGGAACGGATGCCATTGGCGTTCAGGGAAATGATGCGCATGGGATCTCTGGTCAATGAGCGATGGGCCCATGATAGCAACCGAGGCGAGCCCGGGCGCCGCGCGGTACCATGGCGGCCTTTGCTTCTACCGGGATACCCGCCGTGCACGATTACCAGCGCGAATTCATCGAGCTCACGCTCGCCCGCGACGTCCTCCGCTTTGGCGAATTCACCCTGAAGTCGGGCCGCACCAGCCCGTACTTCTTCAACATGGGCCGGATCGATTCGGGCGCCGCGCTAGCCCGGCTGGGCCGATCGTACGCGGCAGCCGCCGTGCGCTCCGGGGTCGCGTTCGACATGCTGTTCGGCCCGGCCTACAAGGGCATCGCACTGGCGGCGGCAACGGCCATCGCGCTGGCCGATACCCAGGACCGCGACGTACCCTGGGCGTACAACCGCAAGGAAGCCAAGGACCACGGCGAGGGCGGCATGCTCGTCGGTGCCCCGTTGAAAGGCCGCGTACTCATCGTCGATGACGTGATGACCGCCGGCACGGCCGTTCGTGAATCGCTGGAGCTCATCCGCGCCCAGGGCGCCGAACCCGCCGGCGTGCTCATTGCGCTCGACCGCCAGGAGCGCGGCCAGGGTGAGCTTTCCGCCGCCCAGGAAGTCGCCTCGCACTTTGGTATCCCGGTCATCGCCATCGCCAGCCTGGCCGATGTGCTCACCTACGCCGGCGAGCGCCCGGAGCTGGCCAGCGAACATGAACGGCTGCTCGCCTACCGCGCGCAGTACGGCGTGAAGGGCTGACAAAACCCACGACCGCGTCACGCCGGAACGCACCTGTGTTGCCGACCGTGCGCCGAACCGGGCGCACGGCTGGCTATACTCCGGTGACAGGAGGGGACATCAATGCGAGCAGTGCGTTACATCCTTGCGGGAACGGTGCTGGTCATGGCCACATCCGCCATAGGCGCCCAAAACGACAGGAACAACAACGGCTACCGCTATCGCTGGAAGGATGCGTCCGGCCAGTCGAACTTCAGCGATAGCCTCACCGCCGATGCCATGAAAGCGGGCTACGACATAGTCAATGCGCAAGGCGTGGTGGTACAGCACGTCAATCGCCAGCTGACCGCCGATGAACGCGCAGCGGCAAAGAAAATTGCCGACGAGCAGGCCGCCGCAAAGGCCGCGGCCGATCAGCGCCAGCGCGATGACATGCAGATGCTGAACGCCTATCCGACGGAACAGGCGTTCACGGCGTCCCGGCAATCGCAGGTGGATAACTTCCACCAGGCGGTGAACACCACCCAGCTAAACCTGCAGGGCCAGGAAAAGACCCTGGCCGATCTGCTGAACCGTGCCGGTGACCTGGAACGCGCCAAGCAGCCCGTGCCCCCGTATCTCACCACCCGCATCGGCGAGCAGCGCAACACGGTGGCGGGCCTGCGTGCCACGTTGCAGCGCCAGCAGGCCGCCGAAACGGCCGCCAAGGCCAGCATGGCCGCCGATGTGCAGCATTACCGCCAGCTGAGGGCGGCAAACCCGAACGGCGGCTAAGGCCGCCGTTCGCTCAGAACGGCAACGGCAGCTTCGCGTCCACCGCGTGAAGCTGCAGCCGGAACGCCTGCTTCACCCGCTCCAGCACCTTCGCGCTATCCGCATCAAAGCGGAACACCAGCGCGGGCGATGTATTGGAGGCGCGGACCAGGCCCCAGCCATCCGGCCAATCCGCACGCACGCCATCCAGCGTGCTGATACGTGCTTCCTCAAACGCGGCTTTCGCCCGGAAAGCCTCCATGAACCGTGCCGGCGCGCCTTCGGGCATGGGCAGGCGAATTTCCGGCGTCGAGACACTCTTGGGCAAGCCTTCGAAGATCTCGGTCGGCGTGCGGTCCTCGAGATCGGCCGCGAGGATTTCCATGAGGCGCGCCGCGGCGTAAACGCCATCGTCGAACCCGTACCAGCGGTTATTGTCGGCAAAGAAGAAGTGGCCGCTCATTTCGCCAGCCAGCGCCGCGCCGGTGTCGCGCATCTTGGCCTTGATCAGCGAATGCCCGGTGCGCCACATCAGGGGCACGCCTGCCGCCTCCTGTATCACCTTGCGCAGGTGCCCCGTGCACTTCACGTCGTAGATCACCGTCGCGCCCGGGTTACGCGCCAGCACATCCTGTGCATAAAGCATCAGCAGGCGATCGGGGTAGATGATCTCCCCGCCCGGCGTCACCACGCCCAGCCTGTCGCCATCGCCATCGAACGCGATACCGAGGTCGGCGCCTATCGTATGCACAGCGGCGATCAGGTCGGCCAGGTTGTGCGGGTCGGACGGATCCGGATGGTGGTTCGGGAAACGGCCATCCACATCGCAATACAGCGGCACCACCTCGCAGCCAATTTCTTCGAGCACGCGAGGGGCCACCACGCCCGCCGCGCCGTTGCCGGCATCGACCACGATCTTCATCCGGCGCTGGGTGGATACATCGTCGGCCACCCGGTTCACGTAGGCATCAACCACCGACTGCTCGCGCCAGCTGCCATGGCCGCCGGTGGGCAGGCCACCCGCGGCGATACGGCGGTAAAGATCGGCAATGGCGTCCTCAGCCAGCGTTTCACCGCCCACCACGATCTTGAAGCCGTTGTGCTCGGCCGGGTTGTGGCTGCCCGTTACCGCCACGCCACAGCCGGTACCCAGCTGGAAACAGGCGAAGTACACCAGCGGGCTGGGGACGACGCCCAGGTCGATCACATCAATGCCCGCCTCGCGCAGGCCATCGGCCAGCGCGCCAGCGAGCTCAGGCCCCGACAACCGGCCGTCGCGGCCAACCACGATCTCGCGCAGGTCACGCTCCTGCATAACCGCGCCGATCGCCTGCCCGATCTGGCGTGCGGCATCGGCGGTCAGCGTGCCGCCGGCGACGCCACGGATGTCGTACGCACGGAAAATGGCCGGATCCACTGCCGCAGGGGCAGCCACCGGCGTGCGTGGGGCCGCCGCGCGCGCGGGCGCCAGCGGTGCGCTACCGGCGTCGCCCGGTGCAGGCGGCAGGCGCGGCTTTCGTTGCACATCGGCGACGAGCACGTCTTCTTCGACTGGCTCGGGCGCTGCCACCGGTGCGGGGCGGCTTCGCGACCAGAGCAGGAAGGCGCCCCCGCCAAGGCCGATAAGCGCCAGCAACGCGGCCAGCACTTCGGAATGCGGAATGACGATGAAGGCCCGCGGCATCGCCGCGAATACAAACAGCGCCGTGCCGGTGATGCGCTGCCCGTTGGGCTCGGTGTCCCCGCTCCGGCTGCCCTTGGCGATCAGGTTGAGGCTATCCGGGCCATCGCCCTGGCGCAGCTCCAACCGGCCACCGTGTGGCGATACGCTCTCAAAGCGCGTGGCAATGCCATCAAACGGATATTCCAGCCACGCCCAGGCACGCAGCGTGCCGCCGGCCTGGATCGGTTCGACCACGCTCAGCTGGCGCTTACCGCCGCTGAACTGGGTACTTGCCGGGGGCGGCTCGGGTGAGCCCAGGGCAGCCATCAGCTGGGCCGCCTTCGCATAGCCGAATTCACGGTAGTTGGCGCGAACGACCTCATCCAGGCCGGGGGTGAAAATCTCGACGGCCTGCGCGGTAGGCAACAGGGTGCGCAGCCGGGCGGCGGCAGCGGCGTGGTCATCGATCCCCGCCAGCACCGCGGGGTCGTTCACGGCCCCCTGGAACTGCTTGCGCAACGTGGCGTAGTCGCTGGAAAGCGCGCGCACGGCTTCCGCCTGCGATGCGCGCACTTCGGCGGCCGCATTTTCTTCGTCAGCGATCAGCCATGCCTGCCAGGCGCAGAAAGCGCCAGCCACGATCAGCACGGTGGCCCCCACCAATGTGAGCAGCTGCCGCGCATCGACGCGAGGCCCCCGCCCCACCCCTCTCGCTATCCGAGCCATGTTGCCCCTTACCCTTCCGGAGTATTAGTTGACGCCGGTGGAACCAAACCCGCCCTCGCCCCGATGCGAAGGTGCAAAGCCGTCGACGACCCGCAAGCGCGCCCGGCCGACCGGCACCAGCAATAATTGCGCAATCCGGTCCCCCGGCGCGATGGTGAATTCGGCAGTTCCGCGATTCCATGCCGAAATCATCAGCGGCCCCTGGTAGTCGGCATCGATCACGCCCACCAGGTTGCCCATCACCAGGCCCTGCTTATGCCCCAGGCCCGAGCGCGGCACAATCAGGGCACACCAGCCCGGGTCGCCAATGTGGATGGCCATGCCGGTCGGCACGAGCACGCTCTCACCGGGCTCCAGGGTCACAGGCGCCTCCACGGCGGCGCGCAGGTCCATGCCAGCGCTTCCGTCCGTCGCCGGTTCCGGCAGCGGGATGCTATCGCCCAGGCGGGGATCAAGGACCTTCAGTTCAATATCGATCAAGAGCGGTTTCCGTCTTTGGCGAGGAATCGGGCAGCCACGTGGGCCATGAGCTGGCGAGCCAGGTCGGTCTTCGGCGCCCGCGCCAGCACGGCATCACCATCGGCCCAGAACAGGTGGAGCGCGTTATCGGCCACCTCGAACCCACGCCCCGCGCCCACTTCATTGGCAGCGATCATATCCAGCCCCTTCCGGGCCAGCTTGTCGCGGGCATAGTCGGCCACGTCGCGTGTTTCCGCGGCGAAGCCCACCAGGAAGGGATGAACCGGGAGTGCCGCCAGCGCGCCGATGATGTCGGGGTTTTCTGCCAGCTCAAGGCGGAGTGGCTCACCGCCGGCCTTCTTCAGCTTGTGCTCGGCGGCATCGGCGGGGCGGTAATCGCCCACGGCGGCCGCGCCGATATACATGTCGGCACCCTCGGCCGCGGCAAGCACCGCCTGGTGCATCTGCCGGGCGCTGCGTACATCCACCCGGCGCACACCCGGGGGCGTGGCCAGCGCGACAGGGCCTGCGACCAGGGTCACCTCGGCGCCGGCATCGCGTGCCGCCTCGGCCACCGCAAAGCCCATGCGGCCGGAACTCCGGTTGCCGATAAAGCGCACCGGATCAATGTCTTCGTAGGTGGGGCCCGCGCTTACCACGACGCGGCGGCCACGCAGCGGCTGGTCGCCAAACGAGGCCACCAGGATATCGCGCAGTTCGTGCGGCTCGAGCATGCGGCCCGAGCCGATATCACCACAGGCCTGGTCGCCATCGGCGGGGCCAAGCACCTGTACGCCACGCACGCGCAGCGTGCCCACGTTGGCCTGGACCGCCGGGTTGGCCCACATCTGCTGGTTCATGGCCGGCGCAACGTAAACCGGGGCGGCAGTCGCCAGCACCACGGTGGAAAGCAGGTCGTTCGCAAAGCCATGGGCAAGTCGCGCGATGGTATCGGCGCTGGCAGGGGCGATCAGTACGCGCTCGGCCCACTTGGCCAGCTCAATGTGGCCCATGGCCGCTTCGCCCGCTTCGTCCCACAGGCTCACCCGCACCGGTTGCCCGGAAAGGGCCTGGAACGTCGTGGGGGTGACGAAGTGCGTGGCGCCCTCGGTCATCACGATGCGCACCTCGGCCTCAAGGTCACGCAGGCGGCGCACGAGTTCGCAAATCTTGTAGGCGGCAATGCCGCCGGTGACGCCGATCAGGATGCGACGCTGGCGGAGGGTCATGGCGAAACATGGCTTAGCGGCTGGACGCGCTAGCTTAACGGATTTCCCCTACGCAACCCCGTGAGTTCGGGCCGGCCCTTTTTCCGAATCCTTCCCTCGTCAGGCGGGGCCGGGCAACCGTAACGTGAGGATCTCCCCGCCAGCCCGCCGGGGCATGCACAGGAAGCGCCCGATGCCACGCCCACCGCACACACGCCACACCGCCCGGGATAGCGCCCCCGATACCTCCGCGTGGTCACGCCCCATCCACGCCTGGCCGGAGCGCGATCGCCCGCGCGAACGCCTGCTGCAAAAAGGCCCCAATGCCCTTTCCGATGCCGAACTGGTCGCCGTACTGCTGGGCAACGGCAGCCGCGGCGTGGATGCCGTCACCATGGGGCGCACCCTGCTGGCCAGGGCGGGTGGCGTGGGCAAGCTGCTGGCGGGGGCCGCCGATATGGATCACCTGCCCGGCGTCGGGCCGGTCAAGCGGGCCCGGCTGATCGCCGCGATCGAGCTGGCCCGCCGCTCGCTTGGCGAAGGCCTGACCCAGCTGCCCCTCATCGAGGGTGCGGACGATTGCTTCGCGTTCCTGAAGGCCCGGCTCTTTCATATGAAACACGAGGTGATCGGCTGCCTGTTCCTTGATGTGCGCCACCGGGTGAT
The DNA here is from genome assembly GCF_050435445.1 of Luteibacter sp. 621. Taxonomy (NCBI): domain Bacteria; kingdom Pseudomonadati; phylum Pseudomonadota; class Gammaproteobacteria; order Lysobacterales; family Rhodanobacteraceae; genus Luteibacter; species Luteibacter sp. 621. The sequence goes on from NZ_JBNDKI010000018.1 coordinate 12,894, forward strand.
CAGCTTCGAGATCCTGGCCGAGGGCTCGGTCACCAGTGCGGAGCTCTACCCCCGCGAGCTGGTGCGGGCGTGCCTTCGCCACCATGCGGTCAGCGTCATCCTGGCCCACAACCACCCCTCGGGCGATACCACGCCCAGCGCCGATGACCGGGCCATGACCCTCGCCATGCGCGAGGCGCTGAATGTCGTGGAAATCAAGCTGCTGGACCACATCGTCATCGGCGCGGGCAAGCCGGTATCCATGGCCAGGCTGGGCCTGATCTAGGGCCGCCGCCAAAAAAAATGACGGCGCGAGTGCCGCTCGCGCCGTCATGGGTCACCTGTCGAGGGAGGGGCATCGATAACCCGTGCGTGCCGTGGGCCGGGGAGACACCGGGCACGAAGAAAAGTGTGACAGCGGCCGATGACAGGCCCATGACGTGCCGGTTCCGGGCAGCTTGCAGGCTTGCATTATCTGACTTATGCACATCGGCGCTTTTTTTCAGTTGCCCGTCACAGCTGTTGTCCCAGCGCAGGTCACGAACCTAACCCATTGTTTGGTTAGGGTTTAGCTTATTACGCAGTGATGTCACGCATTCGCCAGCACGTGGCATCCGGCCGGCGGCGGGTATTGCCCACAGAGTTATCCACAGGGCTGTGGAGAACCTGGCCCACCCCGCCGGGGCGGGCCGTGTAGCCCCTTTCTGCTAGGATTACCGGTTCCATATCCGTGTCGCGAAGCCCGTGAAACAAGAGCTCAAACAACTCGTACTGCAGGCCATCGGCGCCATGCGGGAGTCCGGCAAGCTGCCGTCCGATTTCGTGGCCCCGGTGTTCGTGATCGAGCGCACGCGCAGCCGTGAGCACGGTGATTTCGCCACCAACGCCGCCATGATGATGGCCAAGGCCGCTGGCCGGAAGCCGCGCGATATCGCTACCGACCTGGTCGAGGCCCTGCCGGCCTCGCCGCTGGTGGGCAAGGTCGAGATCGCCGGCCCGGGCTTCATCAACTTCTTCCTGGCACCGGCGGCGTTCCACGCCGAGATCGAGCGCGCGCTGGCGGAAACGGATCGCTACGGCCACAACCGTGATGGCGGTGGCCGCACGGCGGGCGTTGAGTACGTATCGGCCAACCCGACCGGCCCCCTGCACGTCGGCCACGGCCGCGCGGCGGCCATCGGCGACAGCATCGGCCGCCTGCTCCACGCCACCGGCTACAAGGTGTTCCGCGAGTTCTACTACAACGACGCGGGCGTGCAGATTGCCAACCTGGCCCTCTCCACCCAGTGCCGCGCCAGGGGTATTGCCCCGGATGAAGCCGGCTGGCCGGAATCCGGCTACCGCGGCGACTACATCGCCGAAGTGGCCCGCGCGTTCCTGGCGAAGGAATCGGTCGAGGCTGATGGCGAGACCGTCACCGCCACGGGCGATGCCGATAACCTGGACGACATCCGCCGCTTCGCCGTGGCCTCGCTGCGCCATGAGCAGGACCTGGACCTGAAGGCCTTCGGTGTCTCGTTCGATGTGTACTACCTCGAATCCTCGCTGTACTCCGAGGGCAAGGTGGATGAGACCGTGCGCGAACTGATCGCGCATGGCCACACCTACGAGGAAGGCGGCGCGCTGTGGCTGCGTTCCACCGATTTCGGTGACGACAAGGACCGCGTCATGCGCAAGTCCGACGGCACCTACACGTACTTCCTGCCCGATGTGGCCTACCACCGCACCAAGTGGCAGCGCGGTTACGAGCGCGCCATCACCGAACTGGGCAGCGACCACCACGGCTCGCTGGCCCGCGTGAAGGCTGGCCTGCAGGCGCTGGATGCCGGCATTCCGAAGAACTGGCCGGAATACGTGCTCCACCAGATGGTCACGGTGATGAAGGGCGGCGAGGAGGTGAAGATCTCCAAGCGCGCCGGTTCGTACGTGACCCTGCGCGACCTGATCGATGAAGTGGGCCGCGATGCGACCCGCTACTTCCTCATCGCGCGCAAGGCCGATTCGCAGCTCGTGTTCGATATCGACCTGGCCCGCTCGCAGAGCAACGATAACCCGGTGTATTACATCCAGTACGCCCACGCCCGCGCCTGCCGCGTGTTCCGCGAACTGGCCGATCGTGGCCTTACCACCAGCCGTTCCAATGGCATGGCCAGGCTGCCGTCGCTCGATACCGAGCACGAGCAGGCGCTGATGGTCGAGCTGTCGCGTTACCCCGAAGTGGTGGAAGCCGCCGGCGCCAATCTGGAACCGCACCTGATCGCGCAATACCTGCGCGAACTCGCGGGCGCGCTGCACAGTTACTATCACGAGCACAAATGGATTGTTGACGACGCCGACCTGCGCGATGCCCGCCTTACCCTGGTGGCCGCCACGCAGCAGGTGCTCCGCAACGGTCTGGACCTGCTGGGCATCAGTGCCCCGGAGAGCATGTAAATGGCAACACGCAAGAAGGGCAAAGGCCGTCAGGCGGTCCGCAACAGCTCCGGCGGCATGCCGGGCTGGGGCTGGGCGCTGATCGGCATCCTTGCCGGCGCCCTGCTCATGGCCTTCGCCATGAAGGGCAGCTTCATGCCCATGAAGAAGGATGGCCCGGAGCCGAACCCGCAGGCCACCGCGCAGAAGGGCAGCGAGCCGGGCGTGGCCGATACGGCCGAGCCTGAGAAGGCGGACAACAAGCCGCGCAAGCCGTCGTACGACTTCTACTCGGTGCTCTCCGAGAAGGAAGTGCGTATCCCCGATGCGGAAATCCACGCCCAGGCCAAGGCCGAGGCGCAGCAGAACCAGCAACAGCAGGCTGCGGCACAGCAGCAGGCGCAGGCCGCCCAGCAGGCCCAGGCAGCGGCTGCCCAGCAACAGCAGCAGACGCAGCAGGCCGCGGCCGCGGCGAACAACCTGCCGAAGGCCAGCACGCAGACGGTCACCGCCGCACCTGCGCAAGCCCAGGCCCCGGCGTCGTCCGGTGGCAGCGGGTATCTGCTCCAGGTGGGCGCGTTCCCGAGCGCGGCCGATGCCGAAGCCCTCAAGGCCAAGCTGGCCCTGCAGGGCTTCATCGCCAACGTGCAGCCGGTGAAGGTGGGCGCGCAGACCTACAACCGCGTGCGCCTGGGGCCGTTCAAGTCGGCCACCGAGCTGGAGAGCACGCAGCAGCGTTTGCAATCGGCCGGCATCAAGGCCATCGCGCTCAAAGAAGGCTCCTGAGCGCAGCTATATCCCTGTAGGAGCGCGCTCCTACAAAAAACCCCGCCGGTTGGCGGGGTTTTTGTTTTAGCTCTTGCGCTTCAGGCGGATCAGCGCGGAGATGTCGTCATCCCCGTACCCTTCCGACATCAGCTGCGCGAAATCCGCCAGCGACTGCTCGATGATGGTGCGGTCGGTGCCGGCATCGGAAGCAATACCCCGCACGATGCCCAGGTCCTTGTGCAGCAGGGCCAGCTTGAAGCCCACCGAGAACTCGTTGCGCAGCATGGTGGCGCCGCGCTTTTCGAGGAACCAGTTGCCCGCCGCGCCCGCGCCGAGCGTGGGAATCAAACGTTCCGGATCGAGGCCGAGTGCTTCGCCCAGGGCAAGGCCCTCGGTCACCGCGTGGGCGATGCCGGCCACCAGCACCTGGTTCACCGCCTTGGTGGCCTGGCCGCTGCCGACCGGGCCCATGTGGGTAATGCGCACGCCGTAGGCCTCGAGCACCGGCTGGGCTTTGGCGAGCACATCGGCCTCGCCACCCACCATCACCGAGAGCTTGCCGTTCTTCGCGCCTTCCACACCGCCGGATACCGGCGCATCAAGAAACGCACCGCCAGCCTCGCTGATGATGCGTGCCGCCCGCTTGGCCGTATCGGGCGAGACGGTGGAATGATCGACCACGATGGCGCCAGCTTTGAGCGAAGGCGCCAGCGCCTCGACCACGCCGATCACATCGGCATCGGCGCTCACGCACAGCGCGATCACATCGCACTGCGCGGCGATGGTGGCCAGATCCGGCGCCTGCACGCCAAGCTCCTTCGCCAGTGCATCGGCACGCGACTGCGTACGGTTGCTTACGGCGGCCAGCAGGCCTTTCGCGTGCAGGTGGCCCGCCATGGGCGCGCCCATGGCGCCCAGCCCGATGAAAGCAGCTTTCAGAGTCATCGCGTGGTTTCCGCCAGGTAGGTGTAGCCGGTCAGGCCCTTGTCGAGCGAGGCAGCCAGCTCATCGGCCAGCGCCCCCTCGATCCCGGCCGCCCTGATCCGCTCGGCGTACGTGGTGCGCAACGCCTTCACGTCGTAGCCCACGTAATCGAGCATCAGGTCCGTCGTATCGCCACGGCGGATGTGGGCGAACTCATAGCCCGTCTCCGTCGCGCGCACGTTCACGGCATCCGTGTCGCCGAACAGGTTGTGGATATCGCCCAGGGTCTCCTGGTACGCACCGACCATGAAGATGCCCAGCCGGTACGACTCGCCTTCCTTCAGCGGGTGCAGCGGCAGGCTCACGTCCACGCCCTCGGCATCCACGTAATGGTCGATACGGCCATCCGAATCGCAGGTGAGGTCGGCGATAACGCCGCGGCGGGTCGGCTCTTCATCGAGGCGGTTGATCGGCACGATCGGGAAGATCTGATCGATCGCCCAGATATCCGGCACCGATTCGAACACCGAGAAATTCACGAAGTACTTGTCGACCAGCTTCTCGTCCAGGTCATCCAGCGCCTGGCGGTGGGCACGCTCAGCCGGCAGCAGGCGCGGGCGCACGGCGTTGGCGATGGCGTAGAACAGGTCATCCAGCGTGGCACGGTCGCGCAGATCCAGCTGGCCCAGCGCGTACAGCGCCTGGCCTTCGGCGAAATGGTGCTGGGCTTCGTGGAACAGTTCCAGCGGCGGCCGCTCATCCAGCTCCGCGTGGGTCTCGCGCAAGTGGCGCAGCACGCTCGGCTCATCCGCACGCGGCTCGCCGATGGCGCCCGGCGGCACTTCTTCCACCTCGCTCACGTTCACCACCATCACCGCGTGGTGCGCGGTCATGGCGCGGCCAGATTCGGTGAAGATGGTGGGCGCGGGCATGCCGTGCTCGGCCACGGCCTCGGCCAGCGGCTGCACGATGCTGGCGGCGTACTGGCCCAGGCTGTAGTTGATCGAGTTGAAGCTGCGCGAGCGGGTACCTTCGTAATCCACGCCCAGGCCACCGCCCACATCCACCACATCGATGGGCACGCCCAGCCGGTGCAGTTCAATGAAGTAACGCACGGCCTCACGCATACCCGCGGCGATATCGCGCACGTTGGAGATCTGCGAGCCCATGTGGAAGTGCTGCAGGCGCAGGGTGTGCTTCAGGCCGGCGGCATCCAGGCGCTCGATCAGCTCCAGCACCTGGCCGGGGCTAAGGCCAAACTTACCCTTGTCGCCACCGGTGTTCTGCCACTTGCCGGCGCCGATGGAGGCCAGGCGTACGCGCACGCCGAGCAGCGGCTCCACATCGAGAGCCTTGGCCTCGGCCAGCACGTGGTCCAGCTCGGAAAGCTTTTCGATCACGATGTGCACGCGCAGGCCGAGCTTGCGGCCGATCAGCGCCAGGCGCACGTACTCGCGGTCCTTGTAGCCGTTGCACACCACCATGCTGCCGGGGCGGGCATACGCCAGCACGGCCATCAGCTCGGGCTTGGAGCCTGCTTCCAGGCCAAAGCCCTTCTCGCCGGCGGCCACCAGCTCGCCAACCACGCCGCGCTGCTGGTTCACCTTGATCGGGTAAATCGCGGTGTAGCTACCGGCGTACTCGGCATCATCGATGGCCTTGCCGAAGGCTTCCTGCAGGCGGCGCAGGCGGTCGGCCAGGATATCGGGGAAGCGGACGAGCAGCGGCAGGCGCAGGCCTTCGGCCGTGGCCTGGGCCACGATGGCCGGCAGGTCGAGCGCCGGGCCTTCGTCGCCGCGCGGGCGCATCTGCAGGTGGCCGCTAGCGGCTACGTCGACGTAGCCGTTGCTCCAGTGGGGGATCGCGTAGGTCAGCTTGGCGCGATCAATGGACCAGTTCGCCATGAGCGGGCGTTCTCCAAAGATGTTGTCGTGTCCCCTTGAGGGGGCGCGGAACAGTCGCAGCGGCGAACTTTGACCTGAAACGGGCCTGGACAGCCGGGAGCCTCGCACGCCGCGGGGCCATCCAGACAAGGCCAGCCATCCAAGACGGAAGGCGGCTGACCTTCTATTGTAGCGGCCCGGGATGACATCCGTGTATCGGTCAGCGAAGGCCTACATGGCTGATCGGTCAGGGACTTGGCCGCTTTTTGCCCCGGAGCCGGTACAATCACTGGTTTAGACCCCCTACCCGTTTCCAGGAACAAGCGTCATGTCGCAGCAGCAGCTCAGCTGGTTTACCGAGGCTCACCAGGCTTCGGGCTCCTCCATCGGTTTCCGCGTCGAGCGCCTGCTGCACGCCGAGAAGACCGAATTCCAGACCATCGAGATCTACCAGACCACCGACTGGGGCAACCTCATGGTGATCGACGGCTGCGTCATGCTGACCGGCCGCGACAACTTCCTGTACCACGAGATGATGACCCACCCGGCGTTGTTCACCCACGCCCGCGCCAAGCGCGTCGTCATCATCGGCGGCGGCGATTGCGGCACGCTGCGCGAGGTGCTCAAGCACGAGGAAGTCGAGAAGGCCACCCAGGTCGAGATCGATGAGCGCGTCACCCGCCTGGCCGAGCAGTACTTCCCGGAACTGTGCGATTCGAACAACGATCCGCGCGCCGAGCTGCTGTTCATCGACGGCATCAAGTACATGGCCGAGGCGGATCCGGAATCCATCGACCTGATCATCGTCGATTCCACCGATCCGGTCGGCCCGGCCGAAGGCCTGTTCAACGCCGCCTTCTACGCCAGCTGCTACAAGGCCCTGCGCCACGGCGGCATCCTGGTCCAGCAGTCGGAATCGCCGCTGGCCCACATCGAGCTGATCAAGGCCATGCGTTCGGCCATGCGCACCTCGGGCTTCAAGGCCGTGCGCACCCTGCCGTTCCCGCAGCCGTGCTACCCCACCGGCTGGTGGAGCTGCACCATGGCCCGCAAGGATGGCGACCTGTCCGGCTTCCGCGAGCGCGGCGCCATCAGCAAGGGCTTCGCCACCAAGTACTACAACGCCGATATCCACAAGGGCGCGCTGGCCCAGCCGGAGTTCATGCGCGAGGCGCTGGGCGAGTAAGCCCACGCCGGTGTCCCCAGGGCGGCACAAGAACGGGCGCTTCGGCGCCCGTTTTTTTTTGCTAACGTCGGCCCACCCAACGATAAGGATGTCCCGATGCGCGCACACCGCCTGAAACGCACCCTGCTCATCGCCCTGGTGGCCAGCACCCCCTGGATGGCCGCCCATGCGGACGAGTTGCCGGGTGCCACGGCTTACAGCCGCGCGACCGACGCGCTCATCGCCGCGCTGGGCGAGCCAGGCAAAGGGCCGGTACCGCCGGCGTCCGATCCAAAGGTGAGGGCTGCCCTGGCCAGTGCGAGCATGGATGCCGTGTTCGGCCACAGCGCTGCGCAAACGGCGGAACTGCGAACCACCATGCAACTGTGCACGAAAGCCAGCCAGATCGAAGTCACTTACATTTTTGCCGATGCGGCGTCGCTGGCCGCGGCACATCCAAACGCATCACCTGCCGATCAGCAAAACGCCATGGTGACCCTGGCCAATCGCAATGCCGAGACGTACCAGGATGTGATCGTGCCGATGATCGATTTCGGAGCACGGTGTACGGCGCGTGCCATGCCGCTGCTGACCGATTTCTTCCTGAAGCTGCCTGCGGATCAACGCACGCCGATCCGCCTGGGTGGGCTCGCGCAAGCAAGGAACGGGCTGCTGAACATGATGATGGGGGCGATCGCCATGACCCAGCAGCAGGGCCTGTCGGAAACGAACCGCCGCCGTGTGCTCGCGGCGGCGGTGGCCGCGGCACCGGCATTTGTCCCGGTGCTTGTGCTGGCCGACCGCAAGAAGATCGTCACGGCCGCCAGCGCGGCTCACCCGCTGACAGCGGAGGACCAGGCGTCCCTGACCGCGTTGATCAAGGCGTTTAGCGATGACCGGTGCGAGGGACTCTGCCCCATCGGCACCTGAGGCGGCCGCAAAGCGGTGAGCTTATTTGCTGCTTTCCACGTGGGAGGGTTCCCACCCCGCCGGCGCTTCGGCGGGCATGCCGTAGGCGCGTAGCGAAGCCAGCACCACGCTCATCTCGGTGCCGCCGCTGCGCGCCAGCGACAGAAGCTTGAACGCGGTGGCCTTGTCGCCCTGCGCCTGCACATTCAGCTGGGCAAAGCGCTGCATTTGCCAGATCAGGTTGAGGCGCGCGGTCTTCGCCGATTGTTGATCGGCGGCATCGGTCGAAAGGGTCTCGCGCAGGTGCAGGCCGAGCGAGCGGCCCAGCGGGCTGCTGCCCCACTCAAGCACCTTGGCCAGCTTCAGGCAGTCGCCCACGATGGCGCTGTTGTCCTTGTTCGCCTCACAGAACTTGGCGGTGGCCTGGAAACCGGGCATGGGCTGCGCGCTGGCCAGGCCAAACACGATCACCATCTGCACGCCTGCGGCGCCTGCGCCCTGCAAGGGGTTGAAGGTGTTGGGCGGCGGCGGCAGCTGGCTCACCGAGTTGGCCAGCGCCTTCATGCTGGCGCCGAGGTAATCGTCGTAGGTCTTGGCGTTGGCGGCCTTGGCCAGATCGGCGCGTGCCGCGTTCGCATCGCCATTGTGGTCGTCGATACCCAGCTTCAGCAGCCACACCGCGGCGTTATCCGGGGCCTGGGTCTGCAGCTGGGTCACCGCCTCGGCGTTGGGGCATTCGCCGCCCTTGGCATTGCAATCGGCCAGGCGCACCCAGGTGACACGGGGGCCGGCATCGGCGTTGCGCGAGGCGCGCTCGAGCAGCGCGTGGTAGCTCAGCACTTCCGGCGGATCGGTGAGCGGGCGCGCCAGCAAGGCGGCGCCAAGAAGCGGCTCGGTCTCCGTGCGCAGCGCCAGCACGCTGGCCAGGTCCTTCTGGAACTGCAACAAGGCCTTGGTCTGGTCCTTCTGCGCCTTCTGCTCGGCCTTGCCCGGCGCAGCCATCGGGGCGCCTGGCCACGAGGTGGCGGCAAGCGCAGGCAGGGTAAGCAGGCTGGCGAGGGCCAGGGTAAGGACGCGGCGTCCCTGCATGGGACATCTCCGTGAAATAAAACGTCAAGGATACGGCCACAGCATGAACGGAAGCTGCGGGGTTTGGCTTCACACGTGCTCTACATTGTTACCATCGGCGATAGCGCGGGGGGAACATGCCTGTGGAAAGCCGCATGACCGATGCACCAATCCTGCGACAGAACAGGAGCTTACAATGGATCAATTCGCCATCTTCGCCAGCGAACGCGCTGGCTTCTTCGTCGGCTGGGGCACCCTCACGCTGATCAACGCCGGGCTGGCCCAGGGCAAGAACCGCAGCGGCCTGCTCTGGTGGCTTCTTTCGCTCATCCTGGGCCCCATCGCCACGCTTATCCTGGTCGTGCTGCCCAAGGTTCGCACCAAGCTGTTTTGATCCGGCGCCCGCCTGTGTAGGCTAAGGCCACTCCCCATGGCAGGTGGTCGCGCATGCTTACGACGCTCGTAGCAAGCAGCAAGGGTGGTTGCGGTAAGTCGACGCTGGTCACCCAGCTCGCTTCCTACTGGTCACAGGCTGGCAAGCACGCGGCCATCATCGATGCGGACCGGCAGCACTCCAGCCTGCGCTGGGCCGGTCGCCGTCCTGAGAACGTCCCCTCCGTCGTCGCTATCGAAGGCAGCCGCAAGGCGTTCGATCGGCTTTCCGACGATATCCAGCGGGTGATGATCGACATGCCGGCCGGTATGGACGAGAAGGACATGGAACCGTACCTCGACAAGGCCGATGTCATCCTGGTCCCGGTACTGCCCTCCACGTTCGATCTCGACGCCACGCTGGATTTTCTCAAGATCCTGCAAGGCATCCCCCGGGTAAAGCGTGGCAAGCTGCCGGTGGGCCTGGTGGGTAACCGCCTTAAGCCGTGGACCAACGCCAGCCAGCAGGCCATGGCCGATCTGGCCGAACGTGCGCCGTTCCCCGTGGTGGCGGAATTGCGTGATTCGCAGGCTTACGTCTTGCTCACGGCGCTCGGTAAGGGCATCTTCGACTATCACTCGGAAAACGTACGCGGCCACCAGGACGACTGGGCGAAACTGCTTCGCTGGATCAAGCGAAGTACCTGAGCGTAAGGGCAACCGCGACGACGGATCACGCCACATACCTGTGGCCTTAGCGGAGGGCGGTACCCATGCGCGAACTCATTCTCCTGCGCCATGCCGAGGCAGCACCCGGCACCGATGGCAAAGACGACCGCGAGCGAAAACTCACCGAACACGGCAGGAACGAAGCGCGTGCCGCTGGCCAATGGCTGGCCGAGCACCATGTGAAATACGACCGCGTGCTGTGCTCCCCGGCGGAACGCACCAAGGAAACTGCCGCCCTCGCCCTGGGCCAGGTCGAGCCGGTGTTCGAAGATGCGATTTACGACGCCACGCCCGGCGACCTGTACGAACTTCTGGACGAGCAACGCGACGCCGAACGCGTGGTGCTGGTCGGTCACAATCCCGGCATTGAACAGCTGGTAGCCTTCCTCGTCGAGGGCCGCTCCGAGGACTACCGCGGCATGCCACCCGGTGGCATGGCCCGCCTGGTGTACGACGGCCCGTTCGAGCCCGGCAAGGCCAAGCTCGAAACCTTCTGGTCACCCCCCAACTAAAGCCTGCACGACGAGTTCCTGATGCGCCTCCTGTTGTCGGCGATCGCAATGATTTTTCTGGCGTCGCCTGCGATCGCCGCCGACCTGCGCATCGATTCGGTCCGTTCGAAAGCCGAGTTCTCCGTGCGCCTGCTCTGGGTCACGTCGGTCACCGGCCACTTCGAAGGCATCCGGGGCGATCTCACCACCGATCCGGCCACCGCCACCGCGGTGGTCCGGGCCGATATCGATACCGAGAGCATCAAGATGGAATCCGCGCGCCTGCGCCGCTGGGTGCTGGCGCAGGAGTTCTTCGATTCGGTGCACTACCCCAGCATCCACTTCGTATCGAAGCCCACCTCCCTGGCACTGCTCAGCCAGGGGGGTGATGTGGCGGGGGACCTCACCATCCGCGGCGTCACCCGCCCGGTCACGTTCCGCCTGCTGGCCAACCGCTGCCCACCCGAGGCCATGGCCGGATGCATACTGCAGTTGCAGGGCATCATCGATCGCACGGACTTCGGCATGCTCGGCCGGCGCGGCGCACTTTCCGATCGCGTGTCCCTGGGCATGGCCATCGTTATCGAGCCGATGTAAGCCCCTGCGGCACATTGGCTCACGTGGCGTTGCGCCACGTCCCCTATGATGCGCGGCATGCGCCGCCTCCTCTTGCTCCTTGTCCTTGCCGCCACGCTGGCTACCGGCGGCTGCACGCTATCGGCGGCCCGCATCCAGAAAGCCGATGCCGTGGTCGCGCTTACGGTGGATCGCCAGCTCAACTGCACCCAGGCCGATCACTGCCCGCTGCCCTCGCCGCTGATCGATGCCGCGCTGGAAGCGAACAGCGCTTCCACCGCCGATAAGCCGGTCCACGTGGCGACCTTGCTGGAAGACGGCGAATCCGCCCTGGCCGCGCGCATCAACCTGATCCGCGCCGCGCGGCAGAGCATCGATGTGCAGACCTACATCTGGGAACAGGATGACGCCGGCAAGCTGGTGCTGGATGAACTGGTCGCCGCCGCCCGGCGCGGGGTCAAGGTGCGCATCCTTGCAGACCAGCTGTTCTCGTTCCGCGACCCGGGCCTGCTCGCCGGCCTGGCCCGCGCCAGCGATCACATGGAAATACGGCTCTATAACCCCACGTTTTCCAGCGCGCGCACGCCGCCGCTGGAATTCGCGGCGGGCATCGTCTGCTGTTTCTTTCGCTTCAACCAGCGCATGCACAACAAATTGCTGGTGGTGGATGACCTGATCGGCATCACCGGTGGGCGCAACTACGAGGATCGCTACTTCGATTGGGACCCGGTGTTCGATTACGTGGACCGCGATGTGATGATCGGCGGCCCCGCCGCCAAGGCCATGGGCGCCAGCTTCGATCAGTTCTGGGGCCACAAGCGCGCCGTACCGCTCACCCACCTGCGCGATGTCAACAGCGAGCTGGTCGCCGATACCGACGATCTGAAGCAATGGCGCACACCGAAGTACGACGATCCCGACCGCGTCAGTGACCTGCTGGCCAACGCCGAGGATCCCGACTGGCTCGACGAACACCTGGTGCGCAACACGCTGCGCATGAACCGCGTGGAATACCTTTCCGACCTGCCCGGCAAAACGGACGATCCGAAACGCCGCGAGGCGCGGGCGCTTACCCGGCACATCATGGGCCTGGTGCGGAATGCCAAGAGCGAAGTGGTGCTGCAGACCCCGTACCTGGTCATGAGCCGCCCGGCGAAGAAGATCTTCAGCAACCTGCACCAGCAACCGGATCCGCCGCGCGTGGTGGTCTCCACCAATTCGCTGGCCTCCACCGATGCGTTCGCGGTGTACGCCATGTCGTACAAGCACCGTAAGCGCTACCTCACGGATTACGGCTTCGAGATCTATGAGATGAAGCCGCACCCATCGAATGCGGATCGTGATGCGCTGGAAGGCCGCTCAAACGCTGTCGCCACCCCGCCGATCAATCGCCCGGTCGGTTCAGGCGGCGGCGGGCGGCGGCTCACGCGCGCCGAGCGTGCGCAACTGGCCGCGGAGAACGGCCCCTCGGAAAGCACCGGTTTCCTCTCCGCCGGCCGCCGCTATGGCCCCAGCGCGCGGCACCGGCCCGCGCCGCTGCTTACCGCGGGCGTTCGCTTTGGCCTGCACGCCAAATCCATCGTGGTTGATGACACCTTCGCCATGGTCGGCACGCACAACTTCGATCCGCGCTCGGACCACTACAACACCGAATCGGGCGTGATCATCTACGACAAGCGCTTCGCCGACCGGCTGCGCGGCTCGATCATGCAGGATACCGAGCCCGGTAACGCGTGGGTCATCGGCCCGCGCGAGAAGAAGATCCCGGTGCTGTCGGAGATCAACGAATTCATCGGCGATGTCTCCGAACGCCTGCCGTTCTTCGACCTGTGGCCGTTCCGCTACGCCACCAGCTACGACCTCAAGCCCGGCTGCATCCCCATGCGCTGGTCGGATCCCAAGTTCTTCGAATGCTACGAACCGGTCGGCGACTTCCCCGAAGTGGATGTGTCGCTGAAGGTGATCTACACACGCATGATCACGGCGTTCGGCTCGGCATCCTCCGGCATCCTGTAAAAGCCTGCGCAGATCTCCTGTAGGAGCGCGCTTGCGCGCGATCCCCGGTTACCGCGGCGCACGTGATCGCGAGCAAGCTCGCTCCTACAACGACCGGGGCGACGTGGAGGGGGCCGGTGCGGGTCAGAGAGGGTCGGTGAGTTCGAACCGGATCGGGAGGTCGGAGGTGTAACGCGGTGCGCGGTCGGCTGCGGCGAAGCGCCAGTTCCTCACGGCTTCTTCGGCCGCATCGTCCAGCGACGGATCGCCACTGGAGCGGCCCACGCTCACCGCCGTGACATCGCCATCGGGGGTGACGGTCACGCTCAGCACCACCTGGCCCTCGCGGTGCGCACGCAGCGCTTCCATCGGGTAACGCGGTGAAGGCATGTATACCGGGACGAGCGGTTCGGCCTTGGGTGCGGGTGCGGCCTCAGTCGTCGCGGCAACCCGGGTGGCGGCCGCACGGCGCATGGCCGATTCCGCCGCCAGGTCCACCACCGCACGCGTACGCAACCGCTCCGGCGGCGTCGGCGATGCCGGGCGATCGGCCACGGTTTTCGGCTTGTACGCCGGCGCCGTACCCGGCATCACGATCTCGGCCAGCTGGCGCGTGGCCGGGGCCCGCTCGTAGGTGAGCGCGGTAAGCCAGCTGGTGCCGGCAATACCGATAAGGAGCCCGAAGGCGCTGAGTGATGTACTGGTACGGAGTGCAAGCATAGGTGGCGCTTAAGGTCGCTCGAGAATCGCCGTGACACCCATGCCACCGGCGGTGCAGATCGAGATCAGGCCGCGGCCCGAACCCTTCTGCTCCAGCATCTTTGCCAGGGTGGCGACAATGCGCGCACCCGTGGCCGCGAAGGGGTGCCCCGCGGCGAGACTGGAACCGTTGATGTTGAGCTTGGCCGGATCGATGGATCCCAGCGGAGCATCGAGCCCCAGCCGGTTGCGGCAATAGTCTTCGCTTTCCCATGCACGCAGCGTGCAGAGCACCTGCGCGGCGAACGCTTCGTGGATCTCGTAGAAGTCGAAATCCTGCAAGGTGAGGCCATGGCGCTTGAGCATGCGCGGCACGGCCACGGTGGGCGCCATGAGCAGGCCTTCGCCATGCACGAAATCCACGGCCGAGACTTCGGCATCGAGGAAATACGCCTGGATGGGCAGGCCACGCTGCGCCGCCCACTCTTCGCTGGCCAGCAGCACGGCTGCCGCGCCATCGGAAAGGCCGGTGGAGTTACCCGCCGTGAGCGTGCCCTGGCCGGAGGTCTTGTCGAACGCCGGCTTCAGCGACGAGAGCTTTTCGAGCGTGGAATCGGCGCGCAGGAAGCCATCGCGCTTCAGGCCGCGGAACGGCACCACCAGGTCGTCGAAGAACCCGGCGTCGTACGCGGCACCCAGCTTTTTGTGGCTGGCCAGCGCCAGCTCATCCTGCTCCACGCGGCCGATGTGCCATTCCTTGGCCATCATCTCGCAGTGGTCGCCCATGGATTTGCCGGTGCGCGGCTCGGCCACACCCGGGAACGAGGGCTTCAGTTCCTTGAACGAGAAACCACGCGTGGCGACCTGGAACTTCTCTTTCAGGGTCTTCGCACGGTTCAGCGCCAGCAGGCGCTTGCGGAATTTCTGCCCGTACACGATGGGCACATCGCTGGTGGTATCCGAACCGCCGGCGATGCCGGCATCGATCTGCCCCGTGGCGATCTTGTTGGCAATGATGATCGCGTTATCGAGCGAGGTGCCGCAGGCGCGCGCGGTGGTGATGCCGGGGGTGGTCGCAGCCAGGCCGGAGGAAAGCACCGCCTCGCGGGCCACGTTCCAGTCGGAGGAGTGCTTGATCACCGCCCCCATGGCCACTTCGCCCAGCTCCACGCCGTGCAGGCCGAACTTCTCGACCAGTGACCCGAGCACCTTGACGGACATGCCGAAGTTGCCGACATCCGCATAAGCGGTGTTGTTGCGGCAGAAGGGAATGCGGACGCCACCGACCACACCCACGCGCTTTTGCGACTTTTCCATGCTCTAGGGACTGTCCGAAAACCAGAAATAAAGTACGGCCGACCGATAGTCGATCGAAGCCAAAGGGATCGCGGACGCCGACGTTCGCCGACGAACCGGGTATCAGCAAGGCTAACCCGCATCCCCTTCTAACGAAAGGGCAAACACGCCCAATGGTAGAATTGCGTTCCTTTGCCGTTGTGGAAATGTCGTGTCCGAGCCGCTGATCGCCTGCCCCGCCGTGCTGGCGCTGGAACTGGTCCCGGGGGAAGCCCCCGATCGCCTCGAGCTCACCCGCGATGAGGCCCAGGAACTGGCCGCCCTGATGGCGCAGGACCTGAAGGACCTGCTGCCGGGCGTGGAGGCCTCGCGGTTCGCCGTGGCCGGCGCCCTGTTCGATGGCGTGGAGCTGCTGCGCCCGGGTTTCCCGGTCTACGCCACGCTGGATGAGCTGGCCCGGCGCATCCCCCGGGTCACCACCCAGGGCGGCGTGGTGGCCTTTGGCACCCACGAAGGCCACATGCCGGCCCAGCCGCTGGTGCCGGATCCGCGCTACGCCGGCGGCCCCATGCGCCTGGTGCCGTGGATGCTGCTGGCCCCTGCCGAGCTGGCCGATGACCTGGGCCAGGCCATGGAGCGCGAGCTGGCGGCCAAGGGCGAAGCGGGCTCCCGTACGGCGGATTTCCTCATGCGCACCCTGGGCATTCGCCTGGAACACGCCCGTTACCTCACCCGCGACGACCTGCTGGCCCTCACCTGCGTCCAGTACGAACACGTGAACCTGGCCCCGCTGTGGACCATGCTGGAAGCCGCCCTGCTCACCCCCTACCGCGATGAAACCGCCCTGGGCTCGCGCGGCCTGCCCCTGCGCTATAGCGAGGGCCGGGTCAGCGTGCCGGGCATCGCCGGCTGGTTCGCCCGCGAAGGAACCCAGGGCCAGAACCCCACCCACGAGCTGGCCGGCACCCTGTTCGAGCTGCGCCAGTACGCCGCCCTGCTCGCCGCCCACCACGTGCCCCTGCACCTGGAGGGCGATCCGGCCTCCAGCGCCGGTTACCTGGTGGAAGCCCTGGCCGAGGCCGATCCGGCCCAGCCGGCACCCCAGCTGTACGCCCACGAGGCCGCCGGCCTAGGCATGGCCGCCATCACGGTAGCCCAGCCCGTTCCCGGCAAAGCCCGGGTGCTGGCCCACGGCTACCCCCTGGAACCCAACGCCCTGGCGCCCCTGCTCGAGGCCCTGGCCACCCGCTATGGCACCGACGCCGAGCTGCACACCCTCGGCCGCGTGCTCCTGGACGACACCGGCGCCCTGACCGCCCCCGCCCCCGCCCTGCACTAAGGGACCACGTGCCCGGGCACCCGGCTCCTGTAGGAGCGGGGGGGGGCGGGGGGGGGGGGGGGGGGGGGGGGCCCCCCCCCACCCCCCCCCCCCCCCCCCCCCCCGCTCCTACATTTCACGGCGGCTGATATACGGTCGGCCATCCACGCACTAGAGTGAGCCATCGCAACTCGGCTTTTCCTATGCCCCTTCCGGCTTCACCCGACGAGCTGTCCCCCACCGACTGGCCTACGTTCCTGCTGGAGCGCGCACCGGCCATGCTGGCGTACGTCGGCACGGATATGCGGCTGCGTTACGCCAGCCCCGCATACCGCACGTGGATGGGCATCGCCGAGGGGGATATCGAAGGCCGCAAGCTCGAGGAACTGATCCCGGCCGAGTTGTACCCGCGGATCGAACCGGGTGTGGTCGCCGCACTGAACGGCACGCCGGTCATCGCCGATCGCGAACTGCGCCGCGAAGAGATGCACCGCTATGCGCAAGCCAGCTTCTCCCCTGATCGGGATGAACACGGCCGCGTGCGTGGCGCGTTCGTCGTGCTCGCCGATATCTCCGACCGCCGCGCCCTCGAAGCCCGGCTGAAGGAAAGCGAACGGCGCTTCTCGCAAGCCTTCCGCCACGCCGCCATCGGCATGGCGCTCGTGTTGCCCGATGGCCGCTGGCTGCAGGTGAACGATGCCATGTGCGGCATGCTCGGCTACAGCGAAAACGAACTGCTCGCGCTGAGCTTCCAGGACATCACCCACCCCGACGACCTGGCCACCGACATGGGCCTGGTCCACCAGGTGCTGAGCGGTGAGCGCGCGTCGTACCACATGGAAAAGCGCTACCTGCACCGTGATGGCCAGGTCGTGCATGCGTTGCTCACCGTCTCGCTGGTACGCGACGAGCGTGGCGAGCCGCTGTACTTCGTATCGCAGGTGCAGGACATCAGCGAACGCAAGGCCTTCGAAGACGCGCTGTTCCGCGAGCGCGAGCTGGCCGAAGTCACGCTGAAATCCATCGGCGATGCCGTGATCACCACGGACCCCGATCTGCTGGTGACCTCGCTCAACCCCATTGCTGAAGCGATGACCGGCTGGGCCAGCCACGAAGCCGTCGGCCGGCCCATGGACGATATTTTCCAGCTGCGCGATCCGCTCACCCGCCGGCCCATCGCCAACCCACTGCTCACGGCGGTGCAGAAGAACACCATCATCGGCCTCACCACCGATGCCATCCTCGTGCACCGCAATGGCTTCGATAGCCCGATCGAGGATTCGGCCGCGCCGATCCACGACCACGCGGGCAACGTAGTGGGTGGCGTCGTGGTCTTCCACGACGTGAGCGAAACGCGTGCGTTGGCGCTGAAGATGGCGCACCTCGCCCACCATGACACGCTCACCGGCCTGCCGAACCGCGCGCTGCTGCAATCGCGCATGGAGTTCGCGGTAACGGTCGCGACGCGACGCAAGCAACGCAGCGCGTTGCTGTTCGTCGATATCGACCACTTCAAGCAGATCAACGACACCCTTGGCCACGCCGCGGGCGATGCGTTGTTGCAGGAAGTGGCGCGACGTATCCGCTCCGCCGTGCGCGCCGACGATACGGTGAGCCGCCTCGGTGGCGACGAGTTCGTGGTGCTGCTGCCGCATGTGGAAGACGCCACCGACGCCGCCGAAGTGGCCGAGAAAGTGCTGGAAGCCTGTAACGAAGCGATTGGCCTGGAAGCCTCCGCGCTCGCCATCAGTTTCAGCATTGGCATCAGCCTGTACCCGGATGATGCGTTCGATGCGGAATCGATGCTGCGTAACGCCGATACCGCCATGTACGAAGCGAAGATGCAGGGCCGCAACGGTTACCGCTTCTTCAACCCGAGCATGAACGAGCGCAACACCGCGCGCGTGCGTATCGAAGTGGAGCTGCGCAAGGCGCTCGCCCGCAACGAACTCAGCCTGCACTACCAGCCGAAGGTGGATGTGGATCTCGGCACCATCGTCGGCGCAGAAGCACTCCTGCGCTGGCAGGTGGATGGCGAGGATATCTACACGCCCGAGCAATTCATCCCGGTGGCGGAAGATTGCGGGCTCATCGTCACCATCGGCGAATGGGCGCTGCGCGAGGCCTGCCGGCAAACCCAGGCGTGGGCCACCGCGTACCGGCCCATCTCGGTCTCGGTAAATGTTTCCGCGCTGCAGTTCCAGCACACCCGCTTCTTCGAGTCGCTACAGGCGATCCTCGTGGAAACCGGCCTGCACCCTACCCTGCTCGAGCTGGAAGTCACCGAGCGCACGGTGATGGAAGGCGGTGACCACATCGCCGACCTGCTGCACCGGATCAAATCCGAAGGCGTGGCGCTCAGCCTGGATGACTTCGGCACGGGCTACTGCAGCCTGTCGTACCTGAAGCACTTCCCGGTCGATACGCTGAAGATCGATCGCGCATTCATCCGCGACGTGGCGTGGGATAACGACAGCGCCGCCATCGTCAGCGCCATCATCACGATGGGCAAGGGCATGAACAAGATGGTGCTCGCCGAAGGCGTGGAAAGCGTGGAACAAGCCACCTTCCTCGGCAACGCCGGCTGCACCCAGATGCAAGGCTTCCTCTTCGGCCGCGCCGTCCCCGCCCGCGAATTCGAAGAACGCATCGCTCAGATCGACACCGGCAATCCCACCGCCTAACCGCGCCGCCCCCGAACACCCCCTGTAGGAGCGCGCTTGCGCGCGATGGGTGCTTGCCTCAACCCGAATCGCGCGCAAGCGCGCTCCTACAAGAGCGGGGCCTCATACATGAAGTAGTGGCAACGCTCCATCCCAAGGCCGCCATACGTCGCCTGAGCCCGCTCATTCTCCGTCTCAACATACAACCGCAGGCCCACCGCACCGGCGCCTTCCGCCATGGCCTTCACATGGTGGTACATCGCCCGGAACACGCCCGCGCGTCGCGCTTCCTGCGCCACATACACACTCTGCACCCACCAGAAATCACCACAGCGCCAGTCACTCCATTCGTATGTGACCAGCAGGCAGCCGACGCGCACGCCATCCAGCTCGGCGACGAGGTAGAACCCACGGCGCGGCTCATCGAACACCGCGCGCACGCCCTTACCGATGGTCGCCGGATCCAGGCGCTTCTGCTCGGTCTCCCACGCCATGGCGATGTTCCAGGCGGCAATGTGGTCGGCGTCTTCGATCGCCGCGCGTCGTATGTCAAGGCTCATGTCACACTTCCGTTGAAGGCCGCCGCTTGCGCGACGCACCGAGTTTTCGCGTAAGCGTATTACGCCCCACGCCCAGCGCAATGGCTGCTTGCTGGCGGTGCCCATCGTTGGCCACCAGCGCAGCCTGTAACAGGGTCTTGTCCATGGCCTCGCGTGCCCGCGAATGGATATCCGCCTCGCCCTGGGCCAGCGCATCCTGTGCCCACATGCGCAGCGCCTCGGTCCATTCGCCGGTGCGGCTGCCGCGAGCTGGTAGCGCGCCGAGGTCGGCGGCCTGAATTTCCAGGCCGGGCGAGATTACCGCCAGGCGGCGGCAGAGGTTTTCCAGCTCGCGCACGTTGCCGGGGTAATCGCGTTGTTCGATCAGTTTCATGGCGCCGCGCGAGAAGCGCTTCGCTGGGAGATTGAGTTCCGCCGCGGCCTGGCTAAGGAAGTGCCTTGCCAGCAACGGCACATCGCCACGACGCTCGCGCAACGACGGCAGCGGAATGCGAACGACATCCAGGCGGTGTTTCAGGTCGGCACGGAACAGACCCTGCGCCACGCGCGATTCAAGATCCTGGTGCGTGGCAGCGATGATGCGAACGTTGCCGTGCATCAGCTCACGTCCGCCCACGCGGTAGAACTCACCGCCGGCCAGCACGCGCAGGAGACGCGTTTGCAGGCCCAACGGCATGTCGCCGATTTCATCGAGGAACAGCGTGCCGCCATCGGCTTGTTCGAACCGGCCAGCGACGCGACGGGTGGCCCCGGTGAAGGCGCCGGCCTCGTGGCCGAACAGTTCGCTTTCCAGCAGTTCGGCCGGGATGGCCGCGGTGTTCAGTGCCACGTACGGCTTGCCGGCGCGGGCACTTTCTTCGTGCAGGGCGCGGGCGACCAGTTCCTTGCCAGTGCCGGTTTCACCGGTGATCAGCACGTTGAGATCGCTGGCGGCGACGCGGCCGATCAGGCGGAACACTTCGCGCATGGCGACACTTTCGCCGATCAGCGCGTGCGTATCGCCCCGTTGTGGCGGGATGCTGACTTCTTCGTTCGCCGCCGCGAGTGCACGTTCGACGGTTTCCACCGCCTGATCGAGATCGAACGGCTTGGCGAGGTAATCGGCGGCACCGGCGCGGTAGGCCGCTGCGGTGGTCGCCACATCGGTGAACGCACTCATGACGATCACCGGGCCGATGTTGCGCCGGGTGAGGTCTTCGAGCAGGCGCAGACCGTTTTCGCCAGGCATGCGTACATCCGTCACCAGCAGCGCGGGGCGACTTTCTTCCAGGGCGGCACGTACCGCATCGCCCGCGCTGAACTCACGCACCGTGTGGCCGGCATCTCGCAAGGCTTCGGCCAGGACGAAACGCACACCACGGTCATCGTCGGCAATCCAGATCTCACTCATGCGCACGCTCCATGGGGAGATAAAGGGAGAACACCGTATCGCCAGGTCGGCTCACATAACGCAGGTCGCCGCCGTGCTCCAGCGCGATCTCGCGCGAGAGCGCGAGGCCAAGGCCGGTGCCATCGGGGCGGCCGCTCACTAGCGGATGGAACAGCACATCGCGTAGTTCATCGGCCACACCGGGGCCGTCGTCCATCACATCCACGCGCAACGCGGCGCGGACGGTGCGCTCGCCAAGGCGGGCGCCGTGCTCGATGCGGGTACGCAGGGTGATCTGCTGCGCGCCGGCTTCGCCGGCATTGCGGGTGAGGTTGAGCAGCACCTGCAGCAGGCGGTCGTTATCGCCGGTGACATCGGGCAGGCTGGGGTCGTAGTCGTGGCGCACGC
The DNA here is from genome assembly GCF_050435445.1 of Luteibacter sp. 621. NCBI lineage: Bacteria > Pseudomonadati > Pseudomonadota > Gammaproteobacteria > Lysobacterales > Rhodanobacteraceae > Luteibacter > Luteibacter sp. 621. The sequence goes on from NZ_JBNDKI010000018.1 coordinate 34,478, forward strand.
GTGGTGCGCCGGGCTCGGCGGTAACCAGGCCTTCCAGGCGTTCCAGCAGCTCGTGGATATTCACCGGCCCGATCCGGGCGGTACCGCCGTGGCGCAACAGGCCATCGGCCAAGGCAGCCAGCCGGTCGGCCTCGGCAATCACCATGGCGGCCAGTTGGCGCAGGTCGCCTTCGGCCAAACGGCGCTCCAGCAGCTGCGCCGCACCACGCAGGCCGGCCAGGGGGTTCTTCACTTCGTGGGCAAAGCCACGCAGGGTGGCCGAGAGGGGGGTCTCCGAACCGTGCAGGTCAGGCGCCAAGGGGTGGACCTCCACCAGCACCTTGCCATTGCCGATGGGCTGCATGGCCAGGTCGGCGGTGACCTCACGGCCCCGCGCCACCCCAAAGGTGAGCCCGCGGAGGTTGAAGCCGCGGCCTTCATCGAGGGTTCGCTCGAGTTGGCTGGCCAGGGCGGGTTCCCGCAGCAGCTGGGACAGGGGTTGGCCTATGGCCGTGCGCGGGCCGACATCCAGCACCTCGCCCAGGGCGGGGTTGATCCAGAGCACGCGTAGGTCCGGCCCGACGACCGCGAGGCCGGTACCTAGAAGCGTGAGGAGCTCAGCCTGTTCGGGTGCATGCATTGCACCAATCTAGGGCGGGTTTTGTTGCGGTGCAACTGGAGGGATTCCTAGGGTTCCCGCAATGCACTCAAGAAATGGTCGGTGGAGCCGACTTACTGGAACGCGCTGCCGGATGGCCTATGCGGTTCTATTTTCCAACTAGCGACAACTCGGAGAGCGCCTATGAGGCGTTGTCGCATATCTATGCTCGGATCATGGGACTGCCGCGTGTACCCATCACGTTCGACTTCAGCAGGTGCATGCAGCTTCGCCCCATTGGGCTAGTACTCCTTGCCGGCCTATGCCGCCAGCTTCGCCTCCGCGGAATTCAGCCGCACATCGACATTGCAACCATGTCGAGCGAGGTATACAGGCGGTTCGTCGACAGCGGCTGCCGAAATCACCTCTTTATTGGCGTCCCCTCGACACCACGCACACTTTTCCGCCACGACGAGATGGAGGATGAGGATGCCATTATTGCGTTTCTACGTGACCAGTGGCTCGGGGAGTCGAGGCTAGAGATGAGTACGTTGCTCAGAGATGCCTTTATTACGCATCTTTGGGAAATTTACGCAAATGCGTTCGAGCATGGCGATTCTGCACTAGGCGTATTTACATGTGGCGAGCAAATCGATGATCACACTCTCCTTCTCACCGTCGCCGACTTTGGACCTGGAATCCCTCACAATGCGGCCCAAAAATTGCGCAAGACCTGGATTCCCGGGGACCAGGCGCTCGAGTGGGCTTTCACAAGAGGGACGACTACCGCAAGCCACGAGCGCTATCCACGCGGGTTAGGCTTGGACCTCTTACGAGAGTTCGTAGGCGTGAACGGCGGCAGGCTTGACGTCTACTCACATCACGGGCATGGGAGAGTAGAGGGCGGCCCACCAGAATTTCGCAGCCTACTGCTTTCGATGGGTGCCACAGTCGTTCAGATCAGCCTAAACTGCGACAATCGGACGTACCGTTTCCAACAGGAACTTGAACAGGCATTGCCTCCACCCGGGACGCCCCTTTTCTGACCGATATGACTATGAGAATCCCCGTATCCGAGATTTCTGGCCGAAACGCCGTCTCATCGAAGGCGGGTGAGGCCTTGTACCAGGAAATCCTCCGTCGCATTGACGTTGAGACGGTTGAGTTGGACTTCGCCGGCGTAGAGATTTTCTCGACGCCATTCTTCAATTTGGCGATCGGTCGGCTTCTCCAGAGGATGCCCTCGGATCTATTGAATCAGCGGCTCCAAGTACTCAACCTTAGCCCGCTGGGCTTTAGCACATTGCGTCGCGTTATCGACAATGCGAAGCGCCATTATTCGGGCACATCAAACTAAGAGGCGCTATGGATCGCAGCAAGTCATCGACCAGGAAGGTCAATGCGATAGCCATTGACGTATCGAATATTCAAGTAAAAGTACCCGATAAGCTTCTAGTAGACACAAATGTTTGGCTTCTCTCGAGTTACAGTCCGTTTAGTCTCGGAAAGAGGCAAGACGCTGCATCGATCTATGCCGACTTCCTAGATCGATGCATCGCCGAAGGTTGTCGGTTGCTTAGGACGCCTTTCACGCTGCCTGAGCTCACTCACGTAATTGAGCGAGAGGAGGCCTCGGCAGCGCGCGAACGTGGCAACAACAAAAATGTCAAACAAATGCGCTGGGAACCCAATCACCGCCGAAAAGTAATTGCCGAAGTCTTATCGGCATGGCAACAGGTCGCGGAAATGAGCACCTGGACATCCGGGATCATGGTTGACGCCCGTGCAGCCGATCAAATGCTTATCGACTTTCGCAATCTCAAAATCGATGGATATGACCTCTTGATCGTACAAGAGGCACTCGCCAATGGATCGATCCCCATCCTAACTGATGACTTCGATTTCTTGTCAGTCCCAAAATTAACAGTCTACACCGCAAACCATACTGCAATTACGGCTGCAGAGAATGCTGGGCGTTTGCGCGCCTAGCGCATGCTCTCTATGAGTTTTGCAGCGGTAACGAGAGTCCAAACGCTGGCGGCAGTGCGACGCACACAGGCTTCGAGGCGACAAATGAACAGGGATAGCTCGACCGAGTTGATGTTCGCGCTGGCAACGAAAGTCGGCCAGCGTGCGACCGCGATTGGAGCCTCCCTTGCAAGCCTAGTCGGCTGGGCCCTTGTTGCAGGGTATATCTACAACCTTTCGTACTTCTCTAACGTCGGCGCCCGGTGGATAGTCGGTGCCCTCACCACTACGGATATAGTTGCTGCGGGTACAACGTGCATTCTCGTCGTGCTTTTTACCGTTGCTATCGCCGTCCTCCTTCGAGCGTCTATTCAACACTCTGACGCAATATGGTCCTGGATGCTTCGTGCGGCCTGGCTAGTACCTGCGACAATTGGAATCTCCGCCGCCGTATTCCACACCTCATGGATGCCGACGTTGAGCGCGATAGTATCCTTGCTCTGCGTCACGTTATCGACGTCTGGGGTCCTTGCGAGAGTCTTTTATACCGGCGGCACTGAGACCTTTACGCCGGGACAAAAAGTGGTAGCTGTATTGGCCGTTCCGATTTTCTTAGTGATGTTCCCATGGTTCGTGGGATTCAACACGTCAAAGCTGGACTTCTTGCTAGAAACGACTACGTTCCCGAAAATTGAACTGCACTCCGATGAGGATCGGCTTCAATGGCGGCTTGTGAGATCCGTCGGTGACAAACTCGTTGTTACGTCAACGTTGGCCGATGGAAGCCGTGCGTTCAAGGTAATTGTCGCAACCGATGCCCGACTGATTCATGACCTCAGCTCGAGAGCAACCTCTACCGCACACTAGTCCGGCAGACCCTCAACTTGACGACGCCGATGCATAGCGTCGCCAGTTGGCGGCAGGCTTTGTTGAACGTCATTTCGCCCTGGTGCTTCCTAGAGCCACTCGATCGGTGACACAGAAAATCTGGAAGAATGACGCCGGACTGAGTTAAGGCTATAGCCCAATTGTAGCAAGGTGCTAACTCGCAGAACCTCGTCGGTGGTGCGCACAATGTCTTGCTTGCTGATGTCACCTTTGCAGAGCTAGTTGCCTTTGCTGCCGCGGATTACACTGGTGATCTTCGTCGATGGCGCGGAATTACGCCACGGGCCCCGATGAGCGGCGCAAGAAGGGGCCCGCAGCACCGTGACAGGCCGCCATACGGCAGGTGGGGGCAGAAACATCGCCCGCCACCCTGGCTGCGAACAGTGCGAGCCTGTGTTGCAGAGGGCGGCCGCCACTCATTTGCGCCGTGTCACTTTCCAGGAAAGGCAGCCTTAACCCTCTGATCGAATTCATCCAGCCACGTCTTCACCTTCGTCACATCCTCCTTGAGCACTTCAGCGGAGGGGACCTTTGCAGGCGCCTCTTGAGCCTGCGAGTGCACGAAGCCGGAATATTTCGACATCATCTCATCGACGAGTTGACAGTCTTCCGGCGTCACCAGTGCAAGCTTTGCGATTTTATTCTTCGTCTGAACATCTCTCCGATACCGAGCAATGACATCTGCACACAAGTGGTATTCCACAATCTTCTCCAAGAAGAGGCGGAACGTGCTGCAAAGGCCAGCTCGTACGAATGGCTCAACATTCGCAGGCACATTGCCAAGACTATTGATCCCCTGAAGCAGGTTGTTGAGACCTGCCTTCGGCCTCTGGGAGAAGATGTCGAATTCCGAGGGAACGCCCGCGCCATCAGGCATTCGACTGATCACCTGGACTGCAACCTTTACTTGCTGACCGAATTCGACCAACTTGTCTGCAGCGGCCTGCAGCAATGTCATCATCGACAAGCGATGTGTGAAAACGATGACCTGCCGGGTCCGGCTCAATTCGATAAGCCGGGTGGCTACCGCCTCTTCGAAGTCTTGATCGAGCGATGAGATCGGATCGTCAAAGATCACCGGTGCCGCTCTCGCCGCACTGGTGACGTCTGCAAGGAACGATGCAAGCGCGACGGCCCGCTGCTCGCCTTCGCTCAAGATCAGCCGCGGAGCAGCCTTTGTCTTCCCATCTCTCAGATCGAGGCTGAAGCTGAAGCGGCCCTTGCCCTCGGACTTGGCGTTCAACTTCACACGGACCTGGCTCCCACCCAACCCCGCAAGTTCATTGTTGAAACGCTCGACGTAACCGCCGACGAGGTATTCATTGGCAACTTCGCCGACCTTTCTCGTCAGGACGTTTGTCGTGGTCAGCGACACTGCATCATCAAGCGACTTGAGCGTTATCTGCCGGTCGCATTCTTCAAGCAAGGAAGGCCGAATGCTCGCCAGCCACTTGTGTGCCTTAAGCACCTGTAAGCGAACCGTTTTCTCTGCACGCCCCTGCGCCCCCGCCACTGCAATCAGTGCATCGCGCTCACGCTGCAGCCGGGCGTCCTCGTTGTTCAAGGCATCAAGCAGGTGAGAGAAGTCGAGAGGCGGGAGGCCTGCTGGCTCGTCGGATTTCCCGGCCGCCTCGAAACGAGCTGAGAGAGCGTCTTGAAGAGGCCTAAATGCGTCTTCGGTGAGGCCGGTTGCCGCCGCTACAAGGGGCCAAAAGGTCGCTTCAGGGGACTTCGTGAAGTCGGCCACAGCGTCAGTCATCGCTTGCTCGGCGGCCACGGCCTTGGTCTCGAGCGCGCCCTCCAAGTACTCAGAGAAGCTGAGCATACGACCCTTCGCTTCGTCGCCGAGTTCCTGCTGACATAACACACATCGAGCTTTGTCGCCGAGCACGGGATAGTCCATTCCCACGTAGGCAACTTTCTCCGAATAGCCTTTTGCATGCGACCAGAGTTCCCGCCACACGGCCTCACCCACACCAGCCAGAGGGATGCCCTCGAAGAGTTCTTTGGCGAAAGCGGTGGCTGCCGAGCGTGCCGTGGTTGCGTCTTTACGCGCGGCCGCTACCGCGCCAATGGCAGCATCGGTTAGCCCCTTCGCCAGCTCATCACAGTCCGAACGGATATCTGTGTTGCGCTGGAGGCTGGCTGTTAGGGCGGCAATTTTTCCCGTGGGGTCTTCCGCTGCAAGCGCCCCTTCTAATTCTGCGATCTCGTCGTCGATATTCTTCGGCAGGACACAAGCCTCGTTGACCTCATCTGGCTTAGCCTTCGACATTTGGGCAAAGAACTGCGCTGCTGGTGTGTTCGCATGCTCGGCGGGTAAGGTGGGCAACTTCGAGACGGCGAGATCCCTCCGCCGGCGAAGTTCCGCCGCGACCCCGTCAGAAATCGCAATCAGCCCTGACAAGAAGCGCATTGCACGGGGCTCGTGGGTCGCCGCATTTGACTTGTCTGTAAAAAGCGTCGCGGCCGTCGTGTCGAAGACCTGGACAGTCGACACCATGTCATGAATGGCACCCGTGGCCACGGTCCACGGGTGAGCGGGTTGATCTTTCGTGTCGATCGTCACCACCACCGTCGCTTCCGGTGGGGTGTTATCCTCGTCAAAGACGTTCCCGTAGAGGTGGTCGTCCTTGGCTTTAGCTCCGCAGATCTCTTTGATCAAGCGCGCATAGCCGGTTTTGCCACTCCCGTTTGTGCCGTAGACGACGGTAAGGTTGCCTTGATCGAGGTTGAGAACGACGTCCGCACGCAACGCATTCACACCCTTGATCTGGCTCACGGACTTCAATCGAATCTCCGGCCCAGTGGGGGCGGCCTCGATGGAACCGTCTTCAAGGGTTACGGACTTCTCCTTCAGCTCTTGCTTGGCTTCCGCCAGGCAGTGGTCGGCCAACGCGGCGATCTCTTCCTGACTAGGATGACGACGCATAGTGAGAAATTCGGAAGCCGCTCGCCGCAACCAGTCACTACGGCCATTGAGCTCGTTCTCGATGGTCGGAGCTGCCTTCTTTCCCCCTGTCGCTGCCATGATTCTATCCCTGTCTTAATTGGCCCAAGGCTATAGATTACTCTCACGCTGAAGTGCGTTGGAGGGGCCTCCCGATTCGGCAAAGTGTATCTGGCTTGAATTGAGACCCAGGTGTCGACCCGCACTAGTCAGTGTCAACCTCAGCACAAGACAGCCGGATTGTCTTGTTGCCTGAATTCAGCGCGTCATCCCGCCAAGCCTGTCGCGTCGCATCTCGCGCTTGCAATCAGCTACCCAGAGTTCTGCTTGTTCGCGTACTTCCGTCAGTTTCAGTAAGACGGGAATGTCGAGTACGCCTCGCCGAAAGCTGCCGTTGAGTTGCTCGACTAACCCGTCCTGCATCGCCTCCCGAGCCCCGATGAAGTCCAGAGTAATGCCTTTGTCTTCTGCCCATTTGGCTACACCCGCGATAGCACCTCACCACAACGCAAAAAGGGGCCGGAATCATCCCAGCCCCTTCATCGTTTCAATTAAAAAATGCGGACTCTCGCTTAACGAGAGCCCGCAAACCACTCACCGCTTAGGCAGAGCGTACGCCACAACGTAATTGCCCTTAGGCGTATGCATGAAGTGGTGGCCAGTCGCCGTGATCACCACGAACTCGCGCCCATCCTGCTCGTACACCATCGGCATCGCCTGGGCGCCGGCAGGCAGCGGGGCCGACCAGATGGTTTCGCCGGTTTTGATGTCGATCGCGCGGATCAGGTTGTCGGTGGCCGCGGCGATGAACACCAGGCCCGACTTCGTGATGACCGAGCCACCGTTGTTCGGCGTACCGATCTGGATCGGAAGGCCGGTGGGCATGCCGAACGGACCGTTCTCACGTGCGGTACCGAAGGGGCGATCCCACACGGTGCGGCCATCACGGATATCGATGGCGCGGATACCACCGTACGGCGGTTCCTTGCAGAGCATGCCCGTCGCCGGCACCTGCCAGCCTGCGTTGACATTGACAGCCACGGGGACGCCTTCCTGCGGGTCGCCGGCACCTTCGGCCCTGGCTTCCTGCACCGGGTCGTTGAGCACGTCACGCGCCTTCCAGCCCAGCTTGTCGGCTTCCGCACGCGTCACCAGCCTCACGTAGTTCGGCATGTCGTTGTAGTTGGAGATGATCAGGCCACGGGCAGGATCGAACGCCACGCCACCCCAGTCGACGCCACCGTTGTAGCCCGGGTAATCGATGATCGGGTGCTTGGTATCCGGCGGCGTGAACTTGCCGCGGTAGTCCGCTTCCGCGAACTGGATGCGGCAGAACAGCTGGTCGATGGGGGTCAGGCCCCACATGCTGGCCGGCGTAAGGTCCGGCTGCGCCACCGAATTGAACTTGGAGAACGGCTGCGTCTTGCTGCGCGCAGCCGGCTCGAGGCCGCCCTGCGGCACGGGGCGCTCTTCCACGCCGAACAGCGACTTGCCGGTCTCGCGGTTAAGCACGTAGAACTCGCCATTCTTCGTCGGGAAGATGATGGCCGGCACCTTGGTGCCATCCTTCTGCGGGTAATCCACCAGCGTGGGCGGCGAACCCGGGTCGTAATCCCACACGTCGTCGTGCGTGTTTTGGAACGTCCAGCGCGGCAGGCCCGTCTCGACGTCGATAGCGGTGAGCGACGGCGAGTACTTCAGCTCGTCCGCAGTGCGGCTGCTGGAGTAGTAATCACCCGAGGCATTCGCCACCGGCAGGAACACCAGGCCCAGCTTGTTATCGCCCGTGAACGAGGTCCACACATCCGGCGACCCACGCTTGTAGAGGTCTTCACCGGTACGCGGGGCGGGATCGTTCGGCGCTGCCGCGTCCCATGCCCACTTCAGCTTGCCGGTCTTGACGTCGTACGCCTTGGTGACGCCGGCGGGACCAAAGGCACGCTGGCCATCGACCGTGGTGTGGCCGACGACAATGGTGTCGCGGATGACCATGGGCGGCGACGTGATCGCCACGTAGCCGTGGTAGACCTTGCCCATATCGACCGTGAGGCTGACCTCGCCGTTCTGGCCGAAGTCCGTGCAGCGCTTGCCGGTGGCGGCATCGAGTTCGATGACGCGGGCATCCAGCGTGCCGACAATGATGCGACGGTCGCACATGGCGCCCGTGGCCGGGGCAACGGCAGCGGCGGTGCTGCTCGCACCGGCGGGCGCATCGGTGCTGGCCGTGGCCGTACCGTGGTCCTCGTAGTAGCTCATCGAGCGGCACGACGGGGTATACGGCACCGACTTCGACGTGATGCCCGGGTCGAATTCCCACTTGTGCTCACCGGTGGCGGCGTCGAGCGCAACCACCTTGTTGAGGTAGCCGCACACGTAGACCATGTTGCCGATTTTCAGCGGGGTGTTCTGCACGCCCCAGCGCGTATCCGTCGGCACATCGCCGACCTGCGCGGTCCAGGCGACCTGCAGGTCCTTCACATTGGCCGGCGTGATCTGGGTCAGCGAGCTGTAACGCTGCGTGGCCTGGTTGCCACCGTAAGTCGGCCAGTCGGAACCGGGGATACCGCTTTCCGGGCTCGGGCCCGTGTCGGCGGCGAAGGGGTTATCGCCCGGCTCCGGCACGTTGCTGGCCGCGGTGACGTGGTGCGGCACGAACGCCAGGCCGCCCGCGACCACGAAGGCCGCAATGAGCAGGGCCGGGATGCCACGCGTGACAGCACGCGACAGGCGACCCTGGTGCAGGCTGGGCAGCAGGAACGAGAAGGCGATGGCGAAAATGAGGATCAGTGCGAAGCGCGGCACCCAACCCCAGTAATCCGCGCCGGATTCCCAGATCGTCCACACCAGCGTGAGGACGAACAGCACGCCGAACCACAGCGTGGCGCTGGTGCGGCGGCGGAACAGGCTGATCGAACTCGCCAGGCTCAACAAGCCGGCGATGGCGTAATACCAGTTACCACCCAGGGTGATGAGGCGAACGCCGCCAACCACCATCGCCAGGCCAAACAGGCCCAACACGAGGGCAAGCAAACGCCTGCCCCAACGTGCGAGGGCACTCTCCGATGTACTCATTTATGGATCCTCACTGAGGAATCGCCGCCGCTGGCGTCATCCCACGCCGAGCCTTGGCTAGTGCCAGCCGGGGCGGCGGATGCGTTGGCACTCGTCGTCGCCGTGCTGGCGATGGAAACCGGAGACCACCCCTTGTGGGCTCCAAATCCGGAGAAGGCGCCCCTGACAATTTGCCGCGCCTGCATAGCTATGCAAGGGTACGCCTGTGTCTGCTGCTGTGCAAGGAAATGCTAGGCTGGGCAATGCCCCGGACCCCACCTAGCCCGCCAGGTGCCAACCGCGCCCAGCCATCCTCGACCGCCGTAGCCCGCCTGGCCGGAGTGTCCCAATCCACGGTATCGCGGGTGTTTAGCCCCGGCGGCGCGGCAGTATCCGCAGCCATACGCGAAAAGGTGATGAAGGCCGCGGCTGAGCTCAACTACCGGCCCAACGCCCTGCCCGGCATCCTGCAAACCGGCCGCTCCGGCATCATCGCGGTCATCGTCGGCGGCTTCTACAACCCGTTCTTCACCGAGTTCCTCCGCTGCGTCACCGAGCTGTTACGCGCCCGCAAACTCGAAATCATGCTGGTCGATACGCACAGCGATGCGAACATCGACGAGATCGTGGGCGAGCTGTCGCGCTACCGGATCGATGGCGTGATCAGCGCCATGGCCATCAGCTCCACGCGCGTCGTACGTGCCCTGGAAAGCGTCGGGATTCCCATCGTCGCCGTGAATTCGAAGCGCGTCGGCAGCCTGCGCACGGTATCCACGGATAACCGCTCCGCGGGTGGTGTCGCGGCCGATCTGCTGATCGATGGCGGCTGCACCTCTATTGCTTACCTGGCTGGCCGCGAGAGCCAGTCGCAGAGTGAGCGTGAGAAGGGTTTTCTGAAGCGCCTGAAAGAGCGCGGCATGCCGGAACCCGAACGGCTGGTGGCGGGCTACAGCTATGAGGAAGGTTATGCCGCCGCGGTGGCCCTGATGAGCTCGGGCAGCCGCCCCGACGGCCTGTTCTGCGTCAACGACCTCGTGGCCATCGGTGCGCTGGATGCCTTGCGCACCGAGTTTGGCCTGTCCGTACCTGGGGATATGCAGGTCATCGGGTTCGATGACATCCCCATGGCCGGCTGGCGCGCGTACGACATCACCACCTTCCACCAGGACATGCAGGCCTTGGCGGAAGGTAGCGTGGCGCTGCTGGCGGAAGCGCCGGCGAAACTGACCATCACGATTCCACCGACCCTGGTACGGCGCGGGACCACGCGGCACTGAAGTGACCGCCGCGTGTCCTCGCGAAGTGCGACGTCCGGTGCCATGTTCGATCGGCCAACGACGGGCGATTAATCACTTCGCCTCGATGAACTTCCGAATCGCCTGAGTCGTCACACCAGGCGCCTCCTCCATCAACCAGTGCCCAGCCCCAGGTACCACCAACTCCGTAACGTTAGTCGCCGCGTTCCGCATCACAATCGCCTCATTCGCGCCGAACGATTTCTCACCACCAATCGCAAGCACAGGCATCGTAAGCTTGTGACTTGGCGCATCCTTGTTATCAACGGCATCGGTCCGAATGGCCCGGAACTGCAGGAATGCCGAATGCATGGCACCAGGCCGAGCATAGATAGCGGCGTAATGGTTACGCGCACCCTCATCGATCTTCGACGGTGTCCCCGCAAATTCATTCCAGAACCGATCGAGGTAAATGCGCTCACGGCCGGCGACCAGGCGCTCCATATCCGGACCTCCAAAATCAAAGTGCCAAAGTAGCGGGTTGCGAACGATCGTGTCCCACGGCGGAATACCCGGAACCGGCGCATCCATCACGATGAGCTTCACCGTCTTGTCCGGGTAGCGGGCCGCATACGCATAGGCGACCATCGTGCCAATGTCATGGCCAACGACAACCGACTTCTCGATACCCAGCTTCGCCAGCACGGCACGCATGTCCGCTGCCTGGGTCTTCTTGTCGTAGCCACCCTCGGGGTGTGACGACAAGCCCATGCCGCGCAGGTCGGGGATCACCACCGTGTGGTCGCGGGCCAGATCAATGGCGAGCGGCGCCCACATGTCGCCGGTATCGCCGAATCCGTGCAGAAGCAGCACGGCCGGGCCGGTGCCACCGACGCGGACATGGATCGTCGCGCCATCGGTCGCGATGTCCTGGGTGTGGAAGCTTGCCGGTAGCGGTGTGACATCCGCCACGGCGGGGGCGCTCAGCGCCAGCAGAAGGGCGCCTGTTACAAGGAGCTTCTTCACCGAAGCCCAACCGTTCAAACGTGCCATGCCGACGACTCCCATGAGGGGCAGCGAATTACCGCCCGTAGATGCAGGTTGCGACTTCGGACAACGAAAGACGTGCGCGAACCTGCATGAGGACGTTCGACGAGGTCGTATGTCTTCAACGGTAGGCTGTCCCCCAACCCCGCCCATGCCCCCTGCCCGCCGGAACCGCTCGCCCGGGTGGGGTCAATGTGGGTGGGAGCGAGGATAGCCGTCAGGCCCCGTTGTTGCCTAGCCGAGCCCCATCCTGGGTGCCGGCTACCGATTAACTAGGCCTGGGCGGCCGCATGCCTCTGCTCCCAGGTCCATTTCGCATGCGCCTGCCCTACCCGCTCGACGCCCGCCTGCATCATGGCGGCGACCGCCTCGAGCGACAGGCCAAGCTGCTTACCATCCACGCCTTCCGCTTCATGGACAAGATCGGCCAGCGTGGCAGTGACACCACGTGCGTACTGCAGCCAGACGATCGCCTCGTTCAGCAGTTCGTGGACGTGAGGCTCCGACGCCTCGACGGGTTCATTCAACTCACTCATGTCGCAAATTCCATAGTGCCGCCAACGCTCGCTCTAACGTGGCACGACAGGCAAACGCCTGCCATGCCACGGACCATAGGATCGCGGGTTCACCGGCTGCCCTATCCGGGCGCCGGGCGGCTTGATTGACGAAGTGGTATGCGGCGACGACCGTTCGTGAGGCGTGCCAGGCGTCATGCCTGCCTCATTCGATCAAGAATTGCCTCAAAGATGGCGGTCGCTGCGGTTCTTCAACCGTGCCTGCGGCTTATGCAGGCGGCCCGTTTTCGGTTGGAGTGTCGCCGGGGAGAATCGGCGGGCGAGCGGATGCCGTATGATCAGGGATAGCCATATTCAACTCTTCTGCAGTTGTTTGTGGTTAGCGAGCCAGGTGTGCGTCAACACGCCTGGCTCGCGACTCTCACCGCACTGAGCGGTGGTTGCCTGCGTGGCGGGGGTGAAACGCGCGCAGGCAACGAAGCGACCGTAACAAATCACATGTGCGTTGTCTTTAGGACAAATCGTGTTCCACATGCGCATCGATGTGCGAATACGGAGATCTCATGCTTGCGGTCGATGGTCACCTCTGGGCGACGTAGCAGCATGCCTATGGATCCGCGACGGACATCTTGACCCGTCGCTGACCCTTCTCGCATAGTGCTTTCACTCCCCCGTCGGTCTCGGTCGCCGGGTCGCACGCCACCCCATTGAGGGTGGCGTTGCTTTTTCTAAGGAGCGCAAATGAGGACGGCAGTTTACGAGTGCGAGCGGCCAGTGCGGCGACCATTCGCTTCGGAACATTCAGGCAGCGCGGAAGGCGGATACGGCTGGCCGCACCTGGTGACGCACCTGATCCCTACTTTCGCCTTGTCTCCTGCGAGGGAAGGGATTCAGATGTCACGGTGAGCCTATGGGTATCCTGGAGATGCGAAGTAAGCGCGATTCCGTTCGATGACCGGGTTAAGCAGCTCCAAGAGTTTTCCCGCCCCAGTCCGAAGCGTCGACCACGCAGGGTGGTTCATCGCGATAAGGCAGCCCTCACGTCGCGTCATACTCACGTGTGGCACCACGATCGCTTCTGGAGGAAGGCGCCTGATGGCGGCAACGAGATCAAGGATCGCCTCGGCGTGCTCCCATTCAAGATATGCAGCCGAGATACGCAAAATACCCAACCCACCGCCGGCGACATCCCGCTGGATCTCATACGGCGTGTTGTAGTTGCCCATCTCGTCACACTGCATCTCGGGGTCGTGCGAAAGCACCTCAAGCGCACGCACGAAGTAATTGAACGCACTCTCGAAGTTGTCTCTCGTCTCCGCGATATCAGAGTTCGGCGCTTGTTCCTGCTGCGTCATGTCTTTCACCGATCCTGATCTGAGTCGCCGAGCGCCCATCGCTTGAGCCACTTTGGCATGGCAGCGACCTGGCCAAGTTGTGGCGGTGTACCAGGCTTACGGCATGCGAGCCGCCACAACAGATAGGCCGAGCCCGCTACGAAGAAGACCAGTAGGGCCAAAGCCAACACCCAACCGGCCCATCGGGCATGGAGGCCGACGGCGCCTGCGAGCACCAACACGCACACGCCCGCCTCCGCGAACGCCCTCCGTGATCCGATCTTCCAGCCCGGTCTCCCGTCCATTCCCAAGGTCAGCCTTTACCCATGAGCCTGAGGCCCCTTGTCGTCAAATGTTCCCCATCCTCCGCGATCAAGTCACTGTTGCCGGCGTCGGAAAAGCAGGTGACTCGCATTAGGTCTTCCTTTTGAGGCTTATTTGTTCGAGCGCTTCTTGTCTACTCGACCTGCGCAAAGTTTGGCATACCTCAAGTGTATGCCATTCCGGCAACCCGCCCTCGACACGCCCTCAGGCCACAGCTACGATCCCCCAACATCGCGACTCACTGTGCAGCTAGGGGATGGCTAGGTATGTGGCTCAAGCAGGCTCTGCTCCTCTCGCTCGTTGTCGCACTGCCTACCGCCGCCTCAGCCGGCGAGGTCTACAAATGCACCGTGGGCGGTTCGTCCGTCTTTCAGGACAAGCCCTGCGCCAACGGCAAGAAGATTGAAGTGACGGGTTCGGTCGTGGGCTCTGCGGCATCAGGCGGGGGTGACATCCATTCCATGAGCCTCGTGCAGATGAACTCGCGCCTGCGTGAGTCGAGCGACGAAGAGAAGCGCCTGGTCGATGACATGAACCGCGATATCGCCGATGCCAGGGTGCGCCGCGGTCCCAAGGCGACGATCGCCTTGACCTCGGAGATTGAACGCATCCAGACCGAGTACCGGCCGAAGGTCGACCGCGCGCACGCGACGTCCACGGCGATCGTTGAGGAAATACAGAAGCGCTGCCCCGGAGCTGCCGCAAGCAGCGCAACCGGCAATGGGTGCGGCGGCTAACGATCCCTGATCAGGCTAAGCGAAGAAACTTCTTTGCCGCCCGATCGTGCTTGGTGTCGACTCCTGAGTCAATTTTTCGAATATTCGCGGACCCTGACTATGTTCACGCGATAGGTGCTTCCGTTACAGGTGCCTGCGATGTGACTCTTTTGCGTGTGGCTATGCACTTTTGCTCCGACATCCACGCCAAAGGTCTTGACCGGGATGACGAGACGAACATACTTCCGCTCGACGCAAAGCGCGTCAGGGAAGACCCGGCTGCCCTGCAGGTGACATATAAGAGAGGCTAGACCTCCACCTGCTTGGCGGCCATTTCTGTGCCCAGGAGGGGCCTCATGCTTTCTTACGCGATCATGCTTGACGGCGGGTTCGTCAAGCGAAAGGCGCGAGCCGCCAAACAAGCCGCCGCTTCGCAGGATGTCGTTCGCCTCACGTTGGCGATCCGTGCGCATCCGCTGCTAGGCCCGCACAGGCTTCATCGCATTTATTTCTATGACGCAGCGCCGTCGAGAGAGGTGGTGCACAACCCGTTCTCAAGGGAGAGCATTGATTTCGGGGCAACGGCGGCGTTTCGGGAGAACCTGACACTACACAAGAAACTGGCGTGTGAGGCCTTTTTTGCGAATCGGCTTGGCGAATTGTCGTTCGAAGGGTGGGCGCCGAAGGGCGGGCTACGCAAGGTCAAGGACGGGAACGTTGTATTGACTGGCAGAGACGTCAAGCCGCTGATAAGTCAGAAGGGTGTCGATATGCGGATCGGTCTCGACATGGCGAGCCTCACCTTGAAGCGGCTATCGTCGCTGATCGTCCTTGTAACGAGCGATAGCGACTTCGTTCCGGCGATGAAATTTGCACGGAGGGAGGGCGCACAGGTTCTTCTCATTACCCTCGGGCACGGTGTCAAAGAGTCGATGCGCATGCATGCCGACGTGGTGATAGATAGCTCGGTCGATGAGTGGCTCGAAGCGGCGGGCCTCATCTAAGTAGACCTACGTACAGCCACGACGCAGGAATTCTGACGAATTCGGCTATTTGCCGTGATTCCATAACGTCGAGCCCCGCCTGGCGCGAGGCAACGCCACCCATTCGGGGGCCACGACGCAAAACACGCAGCAGGCGGGGGGGGTAACCGGTTCTTCTATTACCGCAACGCCCCTTCGATCGATAACCAGACCGTCGTGAAAGCGAATCATCGTATCGTGGACATCGAGGCCACGTCTTCGGCTTTAGGGTGGGCCGCGGCCTCGGGTGCCTGTCATGGCCTGATGAGCTGGACGGTCCATCCCGAGCGATCCCACGTCTAAAGACGAGGTCCACACCATGCCAGAGAAAAAAACCACCGCCCGCGCTGCGAAGGACAAATGCGAAGGCAAATCCGCCTCCACGCAAGCGGGTGAGTACGTACGCGAGGAGATCGAGCACATTCGCGAAGGCAAGCACGGCGCACGCTCGGCCAAGCAGGCGATTGCCATTGGCCTCTCCAAGGCGCGGCGCGCTGGGGTAAAGGCGACGCCTTCGAAAACGGCGAGCAAGGCAACGAAGAAGAAGGCGGCGCAGGATACGAAGGCGGCGAAGAAGCGCTCTTCGGGTACGGCCACGAAGAAGTCGGCAGCGCGTAAGCGTGCCTCGACCAAAGCCCTGAAGCGCGAAGGTACGGCCGCGGTCTCGAAGCGGGCGTTATCGACCCAGGCGCGCAAGAGTGCTGCCAAGCGCACCAGCGCAAGTAAATCCGCTGCGGCGAAGAAGGCGGCGCATACCAAGGGTGCAGCAGGCCGCAAGACGGCGGCGAAGAAGGCCGCACGTACTCGTGCGCGCAAGGCTTCATAGATCGCGTCCACCCCGGCCGTGCTGATACGCAGAAAACATGCGGCCGGGGTCGCCAGGCCCCGGCCGCATCAGCATCCCTGGTGGTCGTAACTCAGGGCACCAACCGCCAGCTCACCTGCTGCACCCACGGCGCCGGCGGCAACAGCCACCCCGCTGCCGGAAAGCCATACTCATACGTCACCGTGTCCTGCATCGCGAACGAATGCATCGGCTGCGCCTGGCACACCACATCCCTGTTCGGCAGGTTGCCTGAACTCAGGTAGGCGAACTCCGTGGCTGCGGTGCAGGGGTTGTTGTCGTACATCACGGCATGCGTCGCGGCGTTGTTGATAAGCACCATGCGGACGCCGGCGGCACTCTGCGCACGATCCGCCAGTGCCTCGGAGTAAGGCGTGGAAGGATCGAACTCGTTCTGCAGCATCAGTGCGTGCACCGTGGTGCGCGCCTCCAGCACGCGATCGAGCACCGGGCGCCACGGCCAGTTTTCGCAGGTGTCAATCAACGTGGAGGCGCCGATCGCCCAGTACGTGTGCACGTCGGCGATCTTCTGGTTGGTGCTGCGTGGATCGGTGGAACCCGAGTCGTTGCACTGCAGCGCGTACTGCATGGGGTTGAAGCTGGGCGTGGTGCGCAGGTCGGCGTAGGTCGCCGCGGCCATCTGTTCGGCGGCGGCGATATGCGCCGGGTCGCCATCCAGCGCGTCGGCCATGCTGCTCAGCGCAGGCGCCACCAGCAGGTCCCAGAATACCCACATGCCGGTGCCATCCATCGCACCCAATGCCTGGTCGGGCGTGACCGTACCCATGCGGTGCTCGGAGGTGGCCCTGTAGATCTGCTGGTACGTCGCAAGAACTTGCTGCGGCGTCGTACCCATGTGGAACTGGTCGTTGTGGCGCGAGATGAACGGGATAAACGCCTTCTGGATATTCAGCTGGTCCATGGCCATGCGCTTCAGCGACTGGCGCTCCCAATCCAGGTGGACCCAGTTCATGTTGCTATCGAGCACCACCCGCTCGAACGTCTCCGGGAACATGCGATCGGCATACGCCATGAGGCTGCTGCCGCTAGAGATACCCATCAGGTCGGCATGTTTGAAGCCCAATACCGCACGCACCAGGTTCAGGTCGCGCACGTGGTTGGGCGTGTTGATGCCTTTCAGGAACGTGGCGTTCTTCTTCAGGCAGGCGCTGATCGAGCGGTTCCACCACTCCTGGTGAGCGCGCAGGCTGGCGGCCGTGGGGTTGCGGCTATCGCCATCCATGAAGTTCTCGGCACCGCTACGGGGCGCGTAATCGCAGCTCACCTGGGTACCGGTGCCATCGGTCAGGCCGCGCAGGTCCACGCCCACCACCAGGTGATCCGCCATCACTTGCGGCTGGAACTGTTCCAGCATTTCGGCCTGCGACGCACTGGAGTTATCCGGGCCGCCGGCATTCACCAGCAGCAGGCGCGTGTACGGCTGCGGTTGAGCGGCCGGGAGATGCCGATGGTGATGTCGCCCTGCTTCGGGTCGGCCCAGTCGACCGGCACCGTCACCAGCGCGCACTGGATGGTGCTGCCATCGGTGAACAACGACGGCGGGCAGCCGCCCCAGGTCAATGGCTGGTGGTAGTACCGCGCGTAAGCAGGATCATTACTGTGATCGTCGATACCGTGAGCAATTACGAGCCCCGAGGCCGCCATACCACCGAACAACGCCGCGAGCTTGCACGCGGCCAACGTCATGCGCTTCATTTTGGTGCATCCTTGGTCAGATCTGCCCGATGCGGGCGATCGTGGCGGTGGGGACCGCGTGCGCTGTGCCCTGCCAGCCTTGGCGGGATCATGTTCAGGGCCAGGGGGAAGGTAAATGACCGGTGGCAAGCTATTTCGATGTGACCACTTCGAACTGTCACAGAACACACGGCCGTCCGAGCGGCGCCAGGCCGACGACCCCATGTACGCGCAGGTTGCCGAATCGATCCGGCGCGATATCGATTCCGGTCGCTTCCAGGTCGGTGCGTGCCTGCCGGGCAGCCGTTCCATGGCGCTGGCCCTGGGCGTGTCGCGCACCGTCGTGCTCATGGCGTACGAACGCCTTGAGGGCGAGGGCTACCTGGATTCACGCTCGGGCAGCGGCACGTACGTCAGCGCGCGCCCCGCTACCATGGCCCCCACCGAAACACTCGCCACCGAACAGACCGTGACGCTACGCCCGCCACGGCTTTCCCGCTTGGCGCAGCGCGCCGTGCTGCCCACCGCGCCGGGCAGCCACCCGCACGATCCCGACGGTGATGTGATCGACCTCGCACAGCCCCGCGTCAAATCCGATCCGCGCAGCCTGTGGGCGTGGAAGCAAAACCTGATGGCGCTGCTGCGCCGCCGCGACGTGCCTGACTTTCCCGAAGTGCAGGGCGTGATGGACCTGCGCAGGGCGGTCGCGCGGTACCTCAGCACCGAACGTTCGATCGCGGTGGATCCCGACGACATCCTGATCGTGAGCGGCGCGCAGCAGGCGCACGACCTGATCGGCCGCGTACTGCTGGATGAAGGCGATGCCGTCGGCGTGGAGGAGCCTTGCCACTGGAGCGTCCGGCATACCTACGAGGCGCTGGGCGCACGGCTCGTGCCATGTAAGGTCGGCTCGAAGGGGTTCGACATCGCGCGCCATGCCCCAGCGCTGGAGGGTGTGAGGCTGGTGAATGTCTCACCTTCCTTCCAGTTCCCTACCGGTGTGGTCATGCCCGATGACCGCTGCCATGCGTTGTTGCAGTGGGCTTATGCGAACGATGCCTGCGTGGTGGAGGATGATTTCGATTGCGAGCACCGCTTTGGGGTACGCACCGCCCCTTCGCTCTGGTCGCTGGATCGCCACGACCGCGTGATTCATGTGAGCAGCTTCGCGCGCTCCATGTTCCCGGCGCTGCAACTGGGCTACATGCTCGTGCCACGTTCGTTGCGCGAGCGCTTCATGGCCGTGAAGTGGCTGGCCGATCGCGGCAGTATCTCCATGCAGCAGCACGTGCTGGCGGCATGCATTAACAGCGGGCAATACATCAGCGACCTGCGCCGCATCGCGCACGGCCTGGCACCCCGCCACCGCGCCTTGCACGCCGCACTGCAATCACGCCTTGGCCCCGCCATGACGGTGACCGGTTCCGTGGCAGGTGGATCGATGTTCGTGCACCTGCCTGGACTGCCACGTAGCGCTACCGAAACCCTGGTTACCGAGGCGCTGGCCCATGGCGTGCGTATTCGATCGGCCGAGCGCCTCTACCGGACGCCGCCGGAGCATGTGACGCTGGTGCTTAGTTATGCCGGCGTGCCGGAAGCCAGCCTGAAGCGTGCGGGTGCGCGGCTGGCGGAAGCGTACCTGGCGATCAAGGCGTCACTCAGGTAGCCGGCGCGCGGCAAGAACGCGAGCCGCTACGACACGCTGACATCCACCCGATGAATCTCCCCGTCGAACCGGAACGGCCGCCGATCAAAATAATCCGGCGACACCGGTGACCCCAGGTCCACACCCACGCCGAACGTTTCGCTCGCCGTGAAGGCCACGGGCACCGTTCGAGCGACCACCACCCGTGCGACCTCGGCACCGTCCACACGCAGGGTGACGGTCGCCGGACCCATGGGCCTGGCGGATTCGAACGCGGTATCGACGCCCCCAGCCCAAAACCCACGTCATCGAGCAGGATGATGAGGACGTTCGGCGCGTTATCAGACAGGTGCGTTGACAGTGCCCGACGATGGTGGGTCGACTCGGCGAGTGTGTAACCAGCCTTGCTCGCCGTGGGTACCGGCGGAAAAGGCAATGAACGCCCATCATGTCGACTCATGGCACCGTTCCTTACGGGTTATCTCGCAAGTTTCGCGCCGCAGCCGCTATCTGGGCCACGGTAGTTACGGGACGTAGGACGCCGTGAAACTACCGAGGACCGGCGCTAGGTAGAACTACGCGGCGAGCCGGTGGGAATGTTCGCTTGCGAGCGCGCGGCCGTGCATCAACGCTGGCTGCCTTGCGCCTCCGCGAGGACTTCCCCATGTCGCTCTTCGTCGCCATGAAGCTCCTGATCGTCGCCAGCACGGTGCTGCTTGTCATAGCGCTATCGCTGTTCGCGCGGCTGCAGGATGTCTTCCACTTCATCCGCAACCCGGCGCTGGGGCTACGTGCCTTCCTGGCGATGTACATCATCGTCCCTGCGGTCGCCCTGCTCTTCATCGTCCTGTTTGATCTGCGCCCGGGCGTGGAGCTCGCGCTGCTGGTCATCTCGCTCTCGCCGGTGCCACCCCGGCTGCCGAGCAAGCAGCACAAATCCGGCGCCGAGAATGCGTACGTCACCGGCTTGCTGGTCACCTCGGCCCTGGTCTCGCTGATCGTCATGCCGCTCGGCCTGCACCTCATCGGCAGCTGGTTCGGTCGCGATATCGAGGTATCCACCGCCGGCATCGCGAAGACCCTGGCGATCACCGTGGTTATCCCGCTGATCATCGGCCTGGCAGCTCAAAAGGTGCTGGGCGAGCGATCCGAGCGCGTCGCGCGCGTCATGGCCAAGCTCTCCATGGTGATGCTGGTGATCGGCGTGCTGGTGGTCTTCGTGATGATCGCGCCGGGCATGTGGGCACTGGTGGGCCACGGCACGCTGATCGCGCTGGCGGCCATGGTGGTGATCGGCCTGCTGGCGGGTTACGCGCTGGGTGGCCCCTTGCCGGAGAATCGCAGCGCGCTGGCCCTGGCGACATCCATGCGCCACCCTGGCGTCGCACTGGGGGTGGTCGCCACCGCCTTCCCGGATGCACACCCGCCGCTGATGGCGATCATTATCTTTACCCTGCTGAACGTGATCATCAGCATCCCGTTCCTCAAGCTCGTGCATCGACACCGGAGCGCGCCCTGAGTGGTGTTACACCGCCCACCACCCAGGGCACGATCGCCCAGGCGTTATTGCCGGGCGAGATACATCTTGATCCGCTCTTCGAAGTCGTCCGGTGCTTCGCCCGTGATGTCGATAAGCGCCTTCTTTACCGTGCCCGTGAACGTAAATGGCGACGTGTAATCGAGCATCACGGGTGCGCCGGGATCTGCACCGACCGCGACGCCTGCAGCCAGGCCAAGCTGTAGCGGGATGGTCACCGGCAGGCTGCCTTTGCCCACCTTCTTACCATCGACCAGCAACGCCACATCGGCAGGCGTGCCCTTGCCCCTGGCGATATCGGCCTTGCCCGTCGGCGTGAACTCGAAACTGAAAACATGCTCGCCCGTCGGGACCACGGCATCCGACTGCACCTTGAAGCGCTGGTCGGCGACGTAGTTGTAACCGTAGGTGAGCTTGCCGTCCTGGATATAGAAACTGAACCCGCCATCGTTACCGCCCATGGAGAGCAGCACGCCCTCCGCACCTTCCTTCGGCACATGCGCATGGACCGATACCGAATGCGCGACATTCAGGACCCGCGGCGCGGCATTGCCAGGTACCACCTGCGTGCCGGGGTAGTACACGCACTTCTTGCGCCCCACCGAAATCTGCGGGCGCTCCTCTGCGAAACGCTGCGTGCCGCGGCTATCGATGGGGAGCACGTTGTACTTGCCCGCTTCGACGTACCACATGCCGATCATGGCGATAAGGCGATCCTTTTCCGACGACGCCAGGTCATTTGTTTCCGCGAAGTCCTCGGCGATGTTGTAGAGCTCCCAGCCATGGGCATCCAGTTCGGTGAGCTTGTCGTAGTCGATCGGATCACCGAAGTGCCCGCCGGACTCTTTGAACGAGGTACCTGGCCATGGGCAGACCGCACGCCAGCCATCGTGGTACAGCGAACGGTGCCCGAACATCTCGAAGTACTGGGTGACGTGGAGCGACTCCGCCTTGGGCTCGTCGAAGCACGAGGCCAGGCTGAAGCCCTGCAATGGCGACTGCGATACACCGCGGATGTGGGTGGGCGCGTCCAACCCGATCGCATCCAGCACCGTGGGGACCATATCGATGGCGTGGCAATACTGCGTACGTAGCTCGCCCTTCGCCTTGATGCCGTTGGGCCAGCACACGATGAACGGATCGGAGACGCCCCCGCGGTAGGTTTCGCGCTTCCACCGGCGGAAGGGCGTGTTGCCGGCGTGCGTCCACCCCCAGGGATAGTGGTTGAAGTACTTTGGCCCACCGATATCGTCGATCGCGGCGAGGTTCTGCTCCAGGTTATCCGGCACGTTGTTGAAGAACTTGCCTTCATTCACCGAGCCGGAAGGGCCGCCTTCCGGGCTCGCGCCGTTGTCGGAGATCAGCATGATCAGGGTGTCGTCGTACTCCCCAATTTCCTTGAGGAACGCAATCAGCTCGCCAATATAGTGATCGGCGTGTTCCAGGAAGCCGGCGAACACCTCCATCATGCGTGCATAGAGGCGGCGCTCATCCGCGCTCAGCGCGTTCCAGTCCTGTACGTCCGGATCGTGGCGCGACAGCGTTGTGCCTTTGGGTACCAGCCCTTTCTCGACCTGGCGCTCGAACACGTGCTTGCGATAGTCGCCCCAGCCACCGTCGAATTTTCCCTTGTACTTGTCGGCCCACTCCCTGGGCACATGGTGGGGCGCGTGGGCGGTGCCAAGCGCCAGGTACATGAAAAACGGCTTGTCCGGCGCCACCTGCTTCGAATCCGCGATCATTGCCTTGGCATGGGCGATGAGATCAGGAGTGAGGTGGTAACCCTCCTCCGGCGTGCTCTCGGGTTCGACCTGGTGGTTATCGCTCACCAGTTCGGGGTAGTACTGGTGGGTATCGCCGCCAAGGAAACCGAAATAGCGCTCGAAGCCACGGCCCAGCGGCCAGCGGTTGTAGGGGCCGGCGGCGGAGGTCTGCTCTGCGGGTGAAAGGTGCCACTTGCCAATCGCATACGTGTTGTAGCCGTTCTGCAGGAGGATCTCGGAGATGAAGCCGTTCTCGAAGGGAATGTTGCCGTTGGAACCGGGATACCCCATCGACCCTTCGGTAATGCAGGCCATGCCATTGGAATGATGATTGCGCCCGGTAAGGATGCAGGACCGGGATGGCGAACAGAGCGCCGTGGTGTGCATGTTGTTGAACTGCAGGCCGTTGGCCGCCAGCGCATCGATGTTGGGTGTGCTGATCGGGCTGCCGTAACACCCGAGCTGGCCGAAGCCGGTGTCGTCCAGCACGATGAACAACACATTGGGTGAGCCCTTCTTTGCACGCAGTGGCTCGGGCCACGCGGGTTTGGATACATCGAAGGTGCGGCCAATGACACCGCTGAAGGCCTGCCCGGGCTTGTATTCGTTCAGAGGCATGAGGGTTCTCCGTCGGGTATCGATCGGTTAGTCGTGCGCGCCGGCGAACGCCGTGTGCATCTGGTGCAGCTTCGTTTCGTCTTCGGCCGAGAGACTCCTTGGCCCCAGCACGATGTCCACCTTGTCGATCTTGCCGGTGAAGCGGAACGGCAGTTTGTAATCGTCAGTGACGGGCGAACCCGTGTCTAAGCCGACGCCGAAGGTATCGATGCCGAAGCGGCCGGCGACGGTGTTGTTGATACGCGCGCGGCCGACGGGCTTGCCGTTGATGGCGATGGTGACGTCGCCACCCTTGCCCAGGCCGCCGCCGTCGTAAGCGAACTCGACGGCCACGGTGGATTTGCCGGCCGGTAACTCCATATCCGAGACCACCTTCGTGCGCTCACGCTCGAACCAGTTGTACTGATACACGAGCTTGCCGTCTTTCACGTAGAGCACGTAGCCGGCCGATCCACCACCGGCTGCCACGATCACGCCCTCGCCCCCCTTCTCGGGCAGGTCGATATCGGCGGTGATCCGATGCGACCGGTTCTTGGTGTTGGGTGCCGCAGTTTCGGCCAGCCGCGACGCACCGGCGTAGTAGGTGAAGTGCGTGCGGTTCGGGTCCGAGCCACCCGGTGATGGCTTGGGGACGGCGAGACGGCCCGCACCGCGGTCATCCAGCGGGTAGACGTGGTTCTTCTCCGCCTCTTCGTCGAAGATGGCCTTCAGCTCGGCGAGCTTGTCCGGATGTTTCGCGGCAAGATCGTTCGCCTCGCTGAAATCTTCGTCCAGGTGGTACAGCTCCCAGCGGTCGTTCTCCCAGTGGCCAGGCGCCAGGTCCTGCCGCCATGGCAGCGTGTGCTGCGCGCAGGCGATCCAGCCTTTGTCGTAGATGGCCCGGTTGGTAAAGATTTCGAAGTACTGGCGCTCGCGGACCGGACGCGCATTGGCGTCGCCGAACGTCGAAAGGATGGAGACGCCATCGAGCGCCTTCTGTTCCACGCCATTCACCGACTCAGGCGCAGGGATCTTTGCCGCCGCATAGATCGTGGGCGCGATATCGATCAGGTGCGAGAACTGGTCGCGCACGCCGCCCACGTCCTTGATCTGCGCGGGCCACGACACCACCATGGGGTTACGTGAACCGCCGAGGTGTGATGCCACCTGCTTTACCCACTGGAACGGGGCATTCCCGGCCCACGCCCAGCCCAATGGGTAATGCGGCTCCGTGTTGGGCGCACCGATCTCGTCCATCTTCTTGAGGTTGTCTTCCAGCGACGAGGGGACGCCGTTGAGGTTCATGACCTCATTGAGCGTGCCTTGCGCCCCGCCTTCGGAACTCGCGCCGTTGTCGCCCACGATGTAGAAGATGAGGGTGTTGTCCGCATCGGGCAGCGCTTCGATCGCTTGAATCAGACGGCCACACTCGTGGTCGGTAAAGGCCAGGTAGCCGGCGAAGTTCTCCATGAAGCGCGCATAGAGGCGCTGCTCGTCACCGCTCAGCGTATCCCACGCTTTCACCCACTCGGGCCGCGGCGTGAGTTCGGTACCTGGCGGAATCACGCCCAGTTCCAGCTGCCGCTTGTACGTCGCCTCGCGCACGGCATCCCAACCGGCATCGAACTTCCCGGTGAATTTTTCGCGCCAGGCCACGGGTGCATGGTGCGGCGCGTGTGCGGCGCCAGGCGCGAAGTACATGAACAACGGCTTTTGCGGTGCCACCGACTTGGCGTAGCGCATCCAGTTGATGGCGCGATCGGTCATGTCGGTCATGAAGTGGTAGCCCTCTTCGGGCGTTTTGTCCGGCTCGACCGCCACGGTGTTCTCGAACAGCACGGGGTAGTACTGGTGCGTCTCGCCGCCGATAAACCCGTAGAAGTAATCGAAGCCCATACCCGTGGGCCAGCGATCGAACGGACCGGCGACGCTGCTTTCCCAGTCGGGCGTGTTGTGGTTCTTGCCAAACCACGCCGTGCCGTAGCCGTTGCCTTTCAACACCGCGCCCACCGTCGCCGTGCTGGGCGGGATCACGTTGTTGTAGCTGGGGAAACCGGTGGCCCATTCGGCGAGGAAGCCCACACCACAGTTGTGGTGGTTGCGCCCGGTAATGAGTGCGGCGCGCGATGGCCCGCAGATGGCCGTGGTGTGGAACCGGTTGTAGCGCAGGCCGCGGGCGGCGAGCTTGTCCAGCTCCGGCGTGGGTACCGGGCCGCCAAAGGTACTGACCTGGCCGAAGCCCACGTCATCGAGCAGGATGATCACCACGTTGGGCGCCCCTTCGGGCGGCGTCGGCACTGCCGGCCAGTCTTCCTTCGAGTCGAGGTAGGTTTGCCCGATCTTCCCCTTGAAGGGCGGCATAGGAAGGGGGAGCCTGCTGCGGTCGATCTGTTCTGCGGTCATGGGGACGTCCTCGCGCGGGGCCTGCATCGGAGAGGGGAGCCGGAAGGCACGGGTGTTCGCGCTGCGCGACACAGCCCATTCGCCATCTTGTGTCCGGGGATCTTTACGCAGCGGCCGCGGTGGGCGCCTCCGCGAAAGCACGCGGGCGCGGTCGGTATAACTACTGGGGCAGCCGGTGCGCGTTCACACGTGGCCGCCCGTCACGCGGAATCCGCCGCTTGTCACGCACCGCAACCATTCATCCCACCAGGGACTCACGCACTGCGTACGGTGGTTCATGCTCGTCCCCGCCAGGCCATGGGACCGGGACGGATCCCGGGCCAACTAACGACACTGTGCCCCGACGGGGGCGGCTCACATAATCGGCCCGTTGCGCGGAGGGGCGCCTGTGAACGATCCCATGGCCTGGCCACGTTGGAAGCAGTACGGCGCGGTGTTCGTGTTCTGGACGGTGCTGGGCTTGTCCTACGCCGCCAGTTCCGTGATTTCCGCGCGGGCGGAAGGCCACCCGGCAACCTGGGGCCGGCCGCTGGTCTGGACGTTCAGTGATTTCTACCTGTGGATGCTGCTTACCCCGCTGGTGGGCTGGCTCGGTCGCGTGGGTAGCCGGGGCGGGTGGGTACGTTTCCTCGGCGTACATGTGCCCGCGGGGCTCGTGCTGGCGAGCGGGCAAATGCTGTTCACGGTGTCGCTGTACTGGGGCGTGTTCGGTGCGCCGCCGAGTATGCAGGGCATGACCTTCGCCACCTTCCTGCGCACGAGCATCGTCTACGAGACACACCTTGGCCTGATTACCTATTGGGTGTTGCTGGGCGCGCTGCGCGGTATCGAATCGCAGCGGCGCCTGCGCGATGAACGACTGCGTAACTCACTGCTTGAAACCCAGCTCGTGCAATCGCAACTGCAAACCCTGCGCGTGCAATTGCAGCCGCATTTCCTGTTCAACACGTTGAACGCCATCTCGGCCTTGGCGCTGGCCGATCCGATGCAGGCACGGCTGATGATTTCGCGACTCAGCGATTTCCTCAGGCTCACGCTGGAAGAGAGGAACACGCAGCAGGTACCGCTTTCGCGCGAGCTTGAGTTCCTTGAGTGTTACCTCGGCATCCAGCAGGTGCGCTTCCAGGACCGCCTGGTGACCGAGATGGATGTGGCGGGCGACAGCACCCGCGCCCTCGTGCCGAACATGATCCTGCAGCCGCTGGTGGAAAATGCCTTGCGGCACGGCCTGCTGGATAAGCCCGAACGCGGCACGCTGCGCATCGCAACCCGACGCGAGGGCGACCACCTGCATGTGCAGATCGAGGATGATGGCCTTGGCTTGCCGCCGGGCGGCCCCAGGGACGGTATCGGCCTGGGCAACACGCGCACACGGCTGGATATGCTGTTTGGTGATCTGGCTACGCTGGAGCTGTCGCGCAGGGATGATGGTGGCACGCGTGTGGAGCTGCGCTTCCCTTACCAGGAG
Source organism: Luteibacter sp. 621 (assembly GCF_050435445.1). Lineage (NCBI taxonomy): Bacteria > Pseudomonadati > Pseudomonadota > Gammaproteobacteria > Lysobacterales > Rhodanobacteraceae > Luteibacter > Luteibacter sp. 621. The sequence goes on from NZ_JBNDKI010000018.1 coordinate 62,057, forward strand.
CAAGCCGCATGAACGTGCCTGCCATCCGTGCGCTGCTCGTGGATGACGAATTACTCGCCCGCCTCGCCATCCGCCAGGCACTGGCTACGCACAGCGACATCACCATTGTCGGTGAGTGTGGGAACGCGACTGAGGCGAAGCAGGCGATCGAAGCGCTCAGCCCCGACCTCATCTTCCTGGACATCAAGATGCCGGGCATGGACGGCTTTCGCCTTCTGCACGGTATGCGCCGTGACACGGCACGGCCGATGATAGTGTTCGCTACCGCCTACGGACAGCATGCCCTGCAGGCGTTCGATGCCAACGCGATCGATTACCTGCTGAAGCCGATCGACCAGGCACGCTTCGACCAGGCCATGGCGCGGGTGCGCCAGCACTGGGGTGGCTTGAACAACGTTGCGACGGCAGCGAAATCGGCTTACCAGCAACGCATCAGCGTGGTCTGTGGTGAACACGTGCGCGTCATTGCCGCGTCGGATATCGACTGGATCCGCGCCGATGGCAATTACGTGCACATCCACGCAAGCGGAAAATCGCACCTGCACCGGGAAACGTTGACCGGCCTGCTAGCCAGCCTGGATCCGGCGCGCTTTCTACGCATTCATCGCGGCATCGTGGTGAATGTGGACCGGATCGCCGAGGTGCACCCCCTGTTCCAGGGCAGTGCCGAGGTGGTGCTGCACGATGGCACGCGACTGAACCTCAGCCGCCGCTTTCGCGCCAGCGCCCGCCTCGCACTGGGGATGAGCTGACCGCTCACCACGCGCCGCGTGCCGCTCGTCCCTGCGCCGGTGCCACCAGCCCCAACGCGCATGCGCCACCCGCAACAGGCGGGCATCGTTGGCTGAGCAACGCTCACCGACAAGGACCTGACGCCATGCGCTATCACGCCATCCTCCTGACCATCCTCTTCCTGCTGGCCGGCATCGCGCCACCGGTGGAAGCGGGGGAACTGTTTGCCCCCGGGGTTATCTCCACCGGCCTGCAGGAAACGTCTTCTGCCTTCAGTCCCGATGGCCATACCGTGTACTTCATGCGTTCGGACTTCATGGAGAAGGATGACACCATCCTTGTTTCCCGCCTGAGCGGCAGCCAGTGGTCCGTGCCGGAGGTGGCCTCGTTCTCGGGCCAATGGCACGACTCGGAACCGGCCATGTCACCCGATGGCAAGCGGCTGTACTTTGTCTCCAACCGGCCGGTTTCACCGGGCGGTGAGCCGCTTACTGTCGAGATGATGGGGCAGCGCTATCCCGGCACGAACCTCTGGTATGTGGAGCAGCTGGCGAACGGCAAGTGGGGCGAACCGGTGCACGTCGATGGTGCCATGAACGACGGCAACCAGGTCTACAACCCGTCGGTCGCCGCGAACGGAAACATCTACTTTTCCGCACACCGCCCGGATTCCGGCAAGTTCTATCAGGTGTATGTGGCTCGTCGCACGGCCACGGGCTACGCCGCGCCGGAGAAGCTGGACCTTGGTGATGTGGAGCAGAACCGCATGGACCCGGGCGTGGATCCACAGGAACGCTATATCGTGTTCGCCAGCAGCGGCCCGGATTCGCTCGGCAGCGCCGATATCTACATCAGCTTCCGCAACGCGGACGGCAAGTGGGGCAAGCCCGAACACCTGCCGGGCGACGTCAACAGTGCTGCACTGGAGAACGCACCGGTGCCCGGCCGTGCCTTTGGTGAGCTGTACGTCTCAAGCAGCCGCTCCGATGCGCCGACGTATCCGAAAGAGCGCGATACGCTCGCCACCCTGCAACACCGCCTTGCTGCGGCCGCGAACGGATCGCGGAATATCTGGCGGTTCGACATCTCCGACGTGCTGAAGGCGCACGGCATCACGCTCTGAGCACCTGGCGATCCATGGATGAATTTCCTCGCACAGGACGGGCGCACTGCCTCCAGCAAACCACGATGTAATCGAGGGCCGGAGGGACGATGTCCGCTTCGCGGCTCCGTCCTTCCGGCCATGGCGCTACGGGCTTACCACTGGTTATCGTCAAACGATCCGCCATCATCCGATGACGAGCTGCTGTCGTCCCATGAGCTGTCGTTGTTACCCATGTCGATTGGATCGTTGCGCAGGTCGTTGTACGCATCGCCGGAGGGGTCGCGTTGCACGTCGCCGGTGTTGCCACCCACGTTGCCCCAACCGCCCGCGTTGTTGCCTTCGTTCTGGTTGTGTCCGCGCAGTGCTTCGTCCAGCAGCATGCCGGCGGCCAGGCCGCCCACACCCGCGGCGATGGTCGAACCGACACCCGACGACGGCGGCGGCGCGTAACCGGGATAGCCGCCCGGGGCACCGCCGTACGGCGCGCCGCCATAAGGGGAGGCCGGCGGGGGCGGTACGGAACCGTATCCCGGGAACTGGCTATCGGCGGCGCGGCGGCGGCGCGACCACAGGAAGGCGATACCGCCAATCACCACGACGAGCAGCACAATGCCGCCCACGCCGAAGCCACCACCGCTCTCGCGGCCGCCAGCCGGGCGGGTTTCCGCGTAGCGCACGGGGCTGCTGGCCGAGCGGTTGGCCGACGCAGGGGCGAGTGCCTGGCCCAGCTTCTGCTGGAAGGCCTGGAACTTGGCCGGGTCGGTGAAGTGCGTGCCCGGATCGAGCACGGCGGCCTTGTTCGCTTCGGCCTGGGCTTCACCGATGTTGCCTTCGTGGGCGAGCACTTCGGCGAGCACATAGTGGGCCTTGGCACTCTGCGGGTGATCGGTCACCGCCTGGCGCAGCGCGGCTTCGGCACCGGAGTAGTCGCCGCGGGCGATCATCGCCTGCACGTCCTTCGGCGAATCAGCGGCGCTGGCCACCGAGGCGGCAACCAGCAGGATCAGGGAAAGCAGCAGCTTTTGCATGATGTTGTCCGGGCTCCAGGAAGCCATGGTGAATAACGCCGTGTGGCGCTGAGACTTTGGGGGGAGGCGCCGTGCCCTTCAAGGGACATGTGTCATACGGCACGGACGCAAGAAATTGCAGTAGACCGGCATTAAGCGTCTTAAGGCCACTGAGACCATCGTGAAAAAAGTGTGGTGGCAAGCCTGAACGAAACGCCTTTCTCCGGTCTTGCTGATTCATCCCGCCGCAAGGAATCCAAAGGCAGACTCGAAGAGGCAGTGAACCCGGCCTCGTGCCTCGTACGGAGATATACCCATGCGCCATTCCGCCCTCCTCCTGGCCGCCTCGCTCGGCCTCATCATGGCTTCGCAGGCGTTCGCCTCGGACCGCCCCGATCCGGGCAAGCTCACCACCAAGTGCCTTGATTCGGCCGCGAAGAAGTTTGATGTGAAGAACGACTACATCCAGCTGCAGCCGATCCAGGCCGCCGATTCCGGCTATTCGATCGCCGGCGTGGCCGATGCCGGCATGGATGGCAAGAAGAATTTCACCTGCGAGTTCGACAAGAAGGGCAAGCTGGCCAATCTCGTTCCCGAGGGCAAGTGATATAGGTACACGGCGCCGGTCAATCGAGCGGCGCCGCACTTATCTCTGTCGTGCATCACCGAAAGACCCGCTGCGTGTCGGTCGAGCCGACAAGCGGTCGTAAAAACGCGATTGAACAAGACGACCTGGCCAGCGCGGCAACCTGCCGTAAAGGCCGGTCTGCTCGTGTTCAAATTTCGAACACCAGAAATGACTGAGCCCAGGGCCGAAGCACCTGGGCTCTACGAGGGAAGATCTGGAAGGGATGTCATGCCCTCCTTCCCTGCCTGGTTGCCGCCAAAAAGGCCTGACCTAGGTCTTCGAGTGTCCGTGTGTATTGGACGCTTGACATTCTGACTCCGAATGTCACGCATTTCAAGCCTAGCAATCAACAACTTATAGCGCCCGCTCGGCTCATTCAGCCTCCGGTGCAGCTTCGGCCGCCATCGGAGTGCCACCGTCTATCTTCGCCATGGCCGTGTGGAGCTGGTCCTCAGCAGCACTGGCCGCTTGCCCATACTCCCAGAGGCTCTTGCGAATGCCGAAGACGGAAGCAACCGCCTTCTTTAACCTCACGACCGTTTCTTGATCGACGTAGCTATCGTAGTAGGTAACTCTCCCGCCGCGCCGGGGCCCCTCATAACGGTTGAGGCGACTCCACCCAACGGTCACGACCATATCGCATTTTGCCCACCGCGTTCCCTGCTTGCTACGAGCAGGTGCTGGAATGCAATCAAGGGGAATTTCTACGTGCCATGGCTCAAGCACCTTGGGAGGCGTCATGCTGATCGGCACTACATGCAGAAGCTTTCCACGGCGCTGGTGCTGCGGCGAAAGTACGATGACTGCACGCGTCTTGACCATGTTTCCGTCGCTAGCCAGCTCAAGCTCATGCGGATTGAATTCGCACATCAGGATGGCGCCGTTTCGAGGGCTGCCGAGTATCGCCATCGCTGGCCTCCATGCTCTTCGATTAGTGCGGGTGAGTATATCGAGCACCGTTCGCCTAAGAGCGCTTGCTGGGTACGTACCGCGTGACGCCAATGACGTCGACAGACCGCCGGTTCCGCGGCACCGGACGGTATGCTCCGAGCGCTACAATGTGTTCATGCCCCTGACGCTCCTGATCGCCGACGACCACCCCATGTTCCGTGGGGCCTTGCTCCACGCACTATCGGCATTGCTTGTCGATGGGCGCGCGCTGGAGGCGGGTAGCCACAGTGCGATGGAAGCCGTGCTTGCCCGTGGCGAATCCGTGGATCTTGTCCTCCTGGACCTCACCATGCCGGGTGCGATGGGCTTTTCCTCACTCCTATGGCTGCGTGGCGAGCATCCGGATATTCCCGTTCTTGTGGTGTCCTCCAACGATCACCCGCGCAATGTGCGCCGTGCGCAGCAGTTTGGCGCGGCAGGGTTTGTTTCGAAGTCGGCACCGTCCGAGATCCTGCGTGAGGCAGTCGAAACCGTGATGGCCGGCGGTACCGCGTTTATTGGCGCGCGAGCCGAGCGCAGTGACGACGATGCGAAGCTGGCTGCGCGGCTGGCCAGCCTCACCCCACAGCAATTCCGTGTATTGATGCTGCTGGCCGAAGGCCTGCTCAACAAACAGATCGCCAGCGAGCTGGGCCTGGCTGAGAACACGGTGAAGATCCACGTGACCGCGGTGCTATCGAAGCTGGAGTGCCGCTCGCGTACGCAGGCGGCCGTGCTGGTGAAATCACTCGACCTCGACGAGGGTGTCGAGGGCTCGCACCCGGGCTAGCCCGCTGCTGATACCATCGCCCCACCAAGGGATATGGGGGGGATGAATCGATGACAAATGAAGCCGATTTGGTCGCGGGCGTTCGGCGACGGTTCGCCGAAACCGATACCGACGTTCTTCGCGCCATGTGGGGCTCTGAAGACCGGACGGACTGGGCCGAGGCCGCGCTCCGTGATGAGTTGATCGCACGCGGCGACTCGCCCGAGGTCCTGGATGCCATCGCTGCGCGCCGCGAGGAAATCGCGGCTAATGCGCCCCCGGATGCCAAAGAACTTCGCTGGGAATACGGGATACAGGGCCGCCTGTTGACCATGGCCGCGGTCTTCCTGTGGTGCTTTCTGGTGCACGTGACCGTTCGTTGGGCCCCCCCTGGCCTGGGCCGGCAGCACCGCGATCATCGCCGTCTACGCTTACCTCCTTACAAAACGCACGGCGCGACAGGCAGCCCACCCTTCAAACGGCGTGACGAGGTTTGCCTGGGGATGGCAGCTTTTCTGGACATGGGCTTTCGTTGCGTTTGCCGCGATAGGCATGTTGTTTTCGTTCTTTTGAACCAACTGCTGGGCATGGCCGCTAGTTGTGAACCATAAGTAGGCGAGTCAACACCGCACGGACGCGGGCCGGAGCGAGAGGCTTCACCAGATAACGCAGGCCTTGGGCGGTTGCGCGCTCGATATCGGCCTGGCGTGGCGCGGCGGCCATGAGCACCGTAGGCGGTAATTGACCCCACCGCGAAGCAAGGCCCGCCCGCAGGGCGTCGCCATCGCGGCCATCCAGCGGGTCGTCCATCAGGATCAGCGCCGGCGCCTCATCGGTTTCCGCGTAACGCAGGGCGCCGCGCTCGCTGCCGACGCCGGTCACGTCGCAGCCCCAGCCCAGCAGCAGGTCCATCGCCTGGCGGCGCGTCAGCGGGTCGTTGTCGATGACGAGTACGCGTTTGCCAGCGAAGGGCGACTCGTCGTCTGCCGGTGCCGCGGGTGACGCCAGCTCGGCACCTGCTTCGCCCAGTGGTAGCGTGATTGAGAACACGCTGCCCCGCCCTTCCCATGAGCGAACCGCAACCGTCGCGCCAAGCAAACGCGCGATACGATCGACGATGGAAAGGCCCAGGCCCGCGCTGCGGCGGTCGCGATCCACGCCGTTATCCAGGCGCAGGAATTCATCGAAGATGGCGCGTGTCTTCGCTTCGGGAATGCCGACGCCGGTATCCCACACTTCGATACGGGCATGCCCCGCGAGCCGCCGTACACCCACGAGCACGCGGCCGCGCGGTGTGTAATGAATGGCGTTGCTCAGGAAGTTTTGCAGCACGCGACGCAGAAGCAGCGGGTCGCTGCGGACGGTGAGGCAGGTACCGACGTGGTGCAGCACGAGGCCACGCGTTGAAGCAAGCACGGCCGATTGACGCGCAAGATCACGCAATAGCGGATCCAGTGGCACGCTGGCAAAGCGGGGTGCCACGGCACCGCCTTCCAGCCGCGAGATATCGAGCAGGCTGGCCAGCAACTCGTCCTGTGTATCGAGCGCACTCCGCACCTGCTCGACCAGATCATGCCCTTCCTTGTCGAGCTTGCCCCCGGCCAGGCTGCCCACGAACATGCGTGCCGCGTTCAATGGCTGGAGCAGATCGTGCACGGCGGCAGCGACGAACCGCGTCCGCGAGCGGTTGGCTTTGTCCGCTTCCGCCTTCGCAGCGATAAGGTCACGCGTGCGTTCTTCCACGCGCCGCTCCAGCGACGAAGCGAGGCCGCGCAGCTCGCGTGCGGTGGCCTTGTACGCCGTGATATCCGCATAGCTGGTGACGAAGCCGCCACCCGGGAGCGGGTTGCCACGGATTTCCAGCGTCGTGCCATCCGGTCGTTCGCGCTCGTACATATGCGGGCTGCCCGCACGCAGGTATTGCAGGCGGCGCTCGATCGCTTCATCCGTATCGCCCGGCCCCAGCAGTCCTTTGCGCGCATTGAAGCGGAACATGTCCTCGATGGGCCGGCCCACCTGCATGTATTCATCCGGGAAGCCGAAGATCTGCTGGTACCGGGAGTTCCACGCCACGAGGCGCAACCCGGCATCCACCACGCTGACACCCTGCGGCAGATGCTCCAGATTGCCGTGCCCGCCTTGCGCTGCTTCGTTAGCCGCAGCAACCACGCTGTCCTGGGCCGAACGCAGTGCGGAGGCGTGATGCGCCACCATTCGTTCGAGCTCGTCACGGCTGCGCTGGCGCAGGCGTGCCAGGCGCACGCGCTGCTGCATGAACATGCCCAGCAGCAGCACGGGCAACCAACCCGCCAGCACGCCAAACACCGCGTTGCGCGCGGCGGCGACCGCCGGCCGGGTGTCGGCGAGCAGGTGCAGGGTCCAGGCCTGGCGTGGCATGGCCAGCGAGCGCCACATGGTGTCGTGGGCCAATGCGGGTGACGTCATGCGTACGCGCAGGGTTTCGGCGCCTTGCGGTTCCAGCACTTTCCACACCATGGGTTGCAGCGGGCGCGTCCCGTACTGGCGCGTGGCCGCGATGGCGGCGGCATCCGCCGGGGAAAGCGGGAACAACACCCGATAGACCCATTCAGGGCGGTTGGCCAGGAACACGACGTTGTGCGCGTCGGAAAGAAACACCAGGTCACCGCCCGGCACCCAGTCTTCCTGCAGCGCATCCAGCGAAATCTTCAGCACGACGACGCCGATACGCTGCCCAGCCCCATCCTCCACGGCCTGCGCGATGAAGTAGCCCGGTACATTGGTGGAGACGCCCAGCGCGTAGAACGTGGCGAAGCCATCGCGCATGGCATCGCGGAAGTACGGCCGGAACGCGTAATCCAGGCCGACGTTGCTTTCGGGGGTGTTCCAGTTGTTGGCCGCGAGGGCTTTGCCATGGCGGTCCAGCAAGGTGAGCGTGGAAGCGCGCACGGCATCGTTTGCGCGATCCAGCTTGGCGTTTAGCGCGGCGGTATCCGCCGCGCCAGGCGCACCTTCAAGCGCTGCCTTCAGCTCGGGATCCAGTGCCAATACACGAGGAAGCACCCGGTAGCGGTCGATCAGGCGTTGCACCGCCAGGGCGTGCAGGCTCAGCCGTTCGCCAGCCTCATCGCCGATAGCGCCCAGTGCCCGGCGCCATGCCATCCACCCGCCCAGCGCCGCGCTGCCCGCTACCAGCAGCAGGAGAAGCAGGAGCCACAGGGCGCGTGGGGAGCGGGTTCTGGCCATATTCGTGGGGGTGATCGTCGCACAGCCGGCGGGCACCTAGCCGGAATGTGCTATGGGGCTCCGGCGCCCGGCGGGCTACAAAGCCACACCCCTCGCTGTAAGCCGCCGTACGCCATGCTTGTGCAGACCACCTCCCCCGCCACCCCGGTGCCCTTCTACCGCCAGACCTACGTGCAGGTCCTGGTGGCCATTGCGCTGGGTGCCATCCTCGGCCACTTCTGGCCCGCGTTCGCCGAGCAGATGAAGCCGCTCGGCGATGCCTTCATCAAGCTGGTGAAGATGGTGATCGCCCCGGTGATCTTCCTGACCGTGGTCACGGGCATCGCCGGCATGCCGCACCTGAATGCGGTAGGCCGCGTGGTGCTGAAGGCGATGGTGTATTTCCTGGTGTTCTCTACGCTGGCGTTGATCGTCGGCATGGTGGTAGCCAACGTGGTCCAGCCGGGCGCGGGGCTGAACATCGATGCGTCGACGCTCTCCACCAAGGAGATCGCCACGTACGCCTCCAAGGCGCACGACATGACGCTCACGCATTTCCTGCTCGATATCATCCCGGATACCGTGTTCGGCGCCTTCACCTCGGGCAATATCCTGCAGGTGCTGCTGTTCGCCGTGCTGTTCGGTATCTCGCTGACCCTGGCGGGTGAACGCTCGAAGCCAGTCATCGCGTTCTTCGAGGCACTGACGGCACCCGTGTTCAAGCTGGTGCATCTGTTGATGAAGGCCGCACCGATCGGCGCGTTCGGCGCCATCGCTTTCACCATCGGCCGTTACGGCATCGGCTCGCTGTCGAACCTGATGTACCTGGTAGCGACGTTCTACGTCACGGCGCTGCTGTTCGTCATCGTGATCCTCGGCACCGTGGCGCGGATCACCGGTTTCTCCATCTTCCAGCTGCTGCGCTACCTGAAGGCCGAGCTGCTGCTGGTGCTTGGCACGTCATCGTCCGAGGCGGCGTTGCCCTCGCTGATGGAAAAGATGGAACGCGCCGGTTGCGACAAGTCCGTCGTCGGCCTGGTCGTGCCCACCGGGTACTCGTTCAATCTGGATGGCACGAACATCTACATGACCCTGGCCGCGCTGTTCATCGCGCAGGCCACCAATACGCCGCTCACGCTTGGCGAGCAGGTCGCGCTGCTGCTGGTGGCCATGGTGAGCTCCAAGGGCGCCGCCGGCGTCACCGGCGCGGGCTTCGTCACGCTGGCCGCGACGTTGTCGGTGGTTCCATCGCTGCCCGTCGCGGGCATGGCGCTGATCCTTGGCGTCGATCGCTTCATGAGCGAATGCCGCTCGCTGACCAATTTCGTGGGCAATGCCGTGGCCACCATCGTGGTGGCCCGCTGGGAGGGTGCGCTCGATCGCGAGGCGCTGAACCAGGCCCTGTCCAATCGTGCCGGGGAGAGCGGCACGCCTTCGATCATCGCTACCCAGGGGGAATAACCATGACGTTACTTCGCACCGCGTTGCTCGCGGCCGCCGTGGCACTGGCCAGCACCAGTGCCACGGTAGCCCAGGCCGCGCCGCCGGCCGGCAAGCCCATTACGTACGACCTGTGGCCCGGCACGCCACCCGGCGGTGGTGGCCCCAGCGGCCCCGAGCGCATCGGCCAGACCGGCACGGGGGTGGGTGCGGTATCGAACATCAGCCGCCCGCGCATCGAGGTGTATAAGCCGGCCAGCCCGAATGGCGCGGCGGTGCTGCTCATCGGTGGCGGTGGTTACTTCCGCATCGGTATCGGCCATGAGGTCATGCCGACCGCACGCTGGCTTGCCGCACTTGGCGTCACGCCGGTGGTTCTCTACTACCGTCTGCCCGCCGATCGCTGGCCGGCAGCAGCGCCCTTCCAGGATGCGCAGCGTGCCGTGCGCCTGGTTCGTGCGCATGCGCAGGAACTGGGTATCGATCCGAAGCGCGTGGGTGTCATCGGCTTCTCGGCGGGTGGCAACCTGGCAGGTATCGCCGAGACGCGCTTCGCCGATGCGTTCTACCCCGCCGTGGATGCCAGCGACACGCTCTCGGCACGCCCGGACTTCGCCGGCCTCATTTACCCGGTCGTGTCGTTGCAGAAGCCGTACGACACCACGCGTTCGTTCCGCGAGCTCTCGTCGCAGAGCGATGCGGTGCAAGCGTACTCGGTAGAACTGCATGTTACGCACGACACACCGCCCACGTTCCTGGCGCAGGCCGCGGATGACCCCATCGCCAGCATCGGCAACAGCCTGGTGATGTTCGATGCGCTCCGCCGCAACAGCGTGGATAGCGAGCTGCACGTGTTCGACAAGGGCGGCCATGGTTGGGGGCTGGGCGATCCGGGCAGTGCGCCATCCGCATGGCCACGCCTGTTTGCTGCCTGGGCGCGGCGCGCTGGCTTCTTCAGCGCCGTGGATGCCGGCCCGTTCGCCACACCGGCCGCGACGCCGGCCTCCCCAGCCGCATCGTCCGACGATGCCGGCGGTGTCGACGACAACTAAACGCAGGGAACGCCAACATGATGATCAAGTCCCGCCTTTACCCGGCGCTGGCTGCGGTGTTGTTCGCCGGTGCCTGCACGCCCGCCTTCGCGGCACACGAAGTGACCAACGCCGAGTTGTTAAAGCTCATCAAGGCGCAGTCGGCCGAGATCAACGAGCTGAAGCAGCGCCTTGCCGCGGTGGAAGGTGCACGTGGAAATACGGTGGCTACGGCAGCCGCCAACCCCAACGCTGCCCCTGGTACGGCGGCCGCGAGCGCTTCGTCCCCCATCGCTCCAGCCACTGATGAAACCGCCCGCCGCCAGGCCCAGGTGGACAACGCCATTGCCGACACCCGCGAAAGCGAGATGGCCGTGGCCATGGCCCGCGGTACGGGTAAGGCGGGCGGTGGCTCCGGCGCGCGTTGGGGCCGCGGTGGCGAAGCGGGCCCCATGTTCCGTAGCGACGATGGCTTCTTCACCTTCAAGCCCGATGGCCGCCTGCTGTTCGATATCAGCCGCACGTCCGGGTCAGGCTACGAAACACGCAACATCACCGGTTCGCAGATCACCAGCGCACGCCTGGGTGGCGAGGGCACGATCGGCGCACTCGGTTACCACATCGAGGCGGACTTCGCCGATAACGAAGTGGCGCTGCGCCAGACGTACCTGACCTACACCACGCAGGTGTTCGGCAACCGCACGAAGTTCTACCTCGGTAACTTCCTCAAGGACCTTGGCACGGAAGGCTCATCCGAATCCGCGCGCGTGCCGTTCATGCTACGCAACGCCGCGACGGCAGTGGGCCAGCCAGTGGTGAGTTACTTCGGTATGGGTGGCCAGATGCGCATGTACGGCGACGGCTGGCACGTCAGCCTTTCGGTGAATGGCAACGCGCCGAACAGTTCCACTTCAGGCACGAACACCGACAGCACCACCTACCTCACCCGTGCGCACTGGAACCCGCTGAAGGGCGCGGATGGCTTCATCCACATGGGTGCCTGGTACTACTACGAGAAAATCAGCGATGGCGTCACCAGTATCAATAACACGCCGGCCATCGCTGCCGACTACAACGACAACCTCGCTGTCTCGGCCAGCTCCATCGCTAACCCCACGCAAGACCACGGCAAGGGCTTTGAGCTCGGCGGCGTGTACCGCAACTTCTGGATGATGAACGAGTACGGCAAGCGCACCATCGATTCCAGCACGGCGGACTCGGTGAGCCGGCATGGTTCGTCATTTGCCGCGGGCTGGATGATTACCGGCGAAGCACCCGGCTTCTCGAGCACCTCGGGCAGCTGGAAGGCGGTGAAGGTGACCAACCCGGTGACCTCCGGCGGTTGGGGCGCCTTCGAACTGGCCGGCCGCGTCGATCACTACGACTATGCCGATGCCCCACGCGGCGGCAAGGGCAAGAGCTACACCCTGGGCGTCAACTGGTACCTCAACGACTGGTCGCGCCTGATGATGAACTGGGTGCACTGGAACACCGCTAACAAGGTGGGCAGCTTCCAGGGGCCGGATGCGGGGAATACCGTATCGATGCGGGCGCAGGTGGTGTTCTGATGAATCAGGAAGGGCGCCGGTCCTGAAGGCCGGCACCCTTCCTGCGCGCAGCCATGGTCAGGACGACGCCCAGTACGGCAGACGCTACGCCCTTCGCCACGGACGGCCACGCGATCACGTCATACCCCGATGGTGCGAAAGAAGCGTTCAGCACCGCGTGTCCTATCACCACCACGAGGCAGACGGCCAGAGCGTGTTCCCAGAGGCGCTCCGCGAGCGAGCGAAGGAACACTAGGTAGACCACGACGAGGTTTATTACCGTGCCCACCGCCACGCACAGGCGAAAGATCACCGCTGCGGCATCGGCCCGGGCAGCGAGGTCATAGACATGCCGGCCCATGAGAAAGCCCAGGAGGATATCGGGCAAGAGCGTTACGAGGAACGCCACTAACGAAAAGACTGCGGTCCGCCCCAGGCGCATGTGCCCTCCCTGACAAAGTCTTGAAGTACCCGCTTGTTCCACGCGGAGGAACGATGTTGTCCACGTCGGGGGGATTATGTGTCAGGAAGGATGCGCAAGCATAGGCCTCCTACCTTACGGGACCCACACCATGCCTTTTGCCAACTTCAAAATGCCCCAGGGCGTGCTTAACCACGCCCAGAAAGAAGAGATCATCCACCGCACCACGGCCCTGTTCGTCGAGTACTTCGGCGAAGGCGTGCGACCTTTCAGCATGGTGCTGATCGACGAAGTCGCCGACGGCGGTTGGGGTCGCGCTGATGAGGTATTGACCATGGAGAAGATGGGGATCGGAGATGCCGCTCACGAGGCAAGCGACTAAGCGGCCTCCTTCACGCATCTGGATCTCTTAATCCGGGCGGTAGGAAACACTCGAAGAACAACGGCGACGCGTTCGCCTGTGACGACGGCTGTCGCGCTCTGCCATCAGAACCTCAGCCTCTTTTCGTAAGCGCGCCCAAGCCTCCTCGTGAGGAACCATCGTCATGGTGCCTGCGTCAACCTGGCGGAGGGTTTCGCTTATCTCAGCACGTACCCACGCGCCATGGTCGAATGATGCCTCGATTTGAGAAGATTGATACCCGTTCGCCGCAGCACATGGCGAAGATTCTTCGTCACTGTGATACCCAGACATGTCAATTGATTGCGGAACAAGTCCGATTCGACCAAGCACGTCCACGGCGTTGGCGGACGTGGCAAATTGCCATATACGGCCGCCCCTGCTCGCAAGGACATACTCGTACTGCCCAGCACGCACATGAACAGTAAAGCGCCCCGTCTGCGGGAGAAGGATCGCGGATGCGACGACGCCACACTCGACCATAGCGCGCAACTCTGCCAGACAAATCGGCTCTATCACCGCACACCCAATCAACATTCGTCTGTACTCCATGAGGTATCAGTCGATTCCAACATGCAAACAACCAAGCGTCTGTCAGAGATCGCCCCGCGAGCGTGTAGGTGGAGCCCAAGCACGTTCGCCGGCGCCCCCCGCATGCTCGCGATTGAAAGACGTTCGAAATTCCTGAAAGAGTTGTTCGATCCCTTCGGTTGTATTCCTTCTGGCGCGTGACCACGTTCGGGGCCGTGGGTGGAGTTGAAGACCAGAAGGTGAACCATGAAAACCCGTACATTTCTTATTACTGGCGCCAGCAAGGGCATTGGCCGCGCGCTTTCCGACATGCTGGCCGCACAGGGCCACCGGGTCGTGGGTGTTGCGCGCAATGCGGACGATCCGACGTTTCCGGGCGAGCTGGTCGCCATCGACCTTTCCGATCGCGAGGCGACCGATGCCGGTCTGAAAGCGCTGGTGGCGCGTTATGACTTTGATGGCGTCGTAAACAACGTCGCGCTTGTCCGGCCGCAGCGAATCGGCGAGGTGGATCTGGACGAGCTGGACCTGACATTGCGCGTGAACCTGCACCCCACCGTCCAGGCGGTGCAGGCACTGTTGCCGGGCATGCGCGAGCGTGGCTGGGGCCGCATCATCAATATCTCCAGCCTCACTATCCTTGGCATGGTGGAACGTACCGCGTACGCCGCCGCGAAGAGCGCGATGGTCAGCTTCACCCGCTCGTGGGGCCTGGAACTGGCGCGCACCGGCATTACCGTCAATGCGGTGGCACCGGGCCCCACCGAGACCGTGCTGTTCCGTGAGAACAACCCGCCGGGCAGCGAGGGCGAGAAGCGTTACCTGGCCTCGGTGCCGATGAATCGCTTCGGCAAGCCGGAGGAGATCGCCGCAACGATCGCGTTCCTGCTGGGCGACGAGGCGTCCTTCATGACCGGCCAGACGTTGTTCGTCGATGGTGGTGCATCGATCGGCAAGCTGCCGTTCTGATCGCCGGCTGGTGGTGCGTGATTGTCTAACACGCAGGAGGCTGCTTATCCTGTGGCCCATGCATGCTCGCACCGCCAGCCTGTTCCAGCGCCTGCGCTCCCATAAGGGGGCGTGGTTGCTCGTGCTGGCAGCGATCATGATCAAGGTCGCCGCGGCGACGGTGTGCGTCCTCGATGGCCCCAAGGTGGTCGCGCTGGCTACGTCGCAGGCCGTCGCCGCACAAGCCGACGCTACGCACGCCAGCAGCGCCACGGGCGATGAAGACTGCCTGCTCGGCGAAGTCGGTGGCTGTCACTGCGCCTGCGCCCACGCGGCCACGTTGCCGGCCACGGCGCCGTTCGTCGCATCGCTCGTCATTCCGCCGACAGTCACGGCGCATCCGCCGGTATCACCCTCGCCGCGCGTCAGTCCTTCGCCGTTGCGCCCCCCTATCGCCTGAACACGTGAACTGGCGCGCCATGACCCTTCGGTCGTGGTGCGGATCTTCCGTGCTTCAGGAGAAAGCCCATGTTCCCCATGCGTGCAGCGCCGCTCGGCGCGGTGTGCGTATTCCTCGTGGCGTCCGTCGCCGCGAGCCCCTCACCGCCGCCCCTAAAAGCCGCGGTGGAAGCGCTTTGGCGCGATAACCCCCAGGTCCAGGCCGCTGACGCCAGCCTGCGTGCCGCGCGCGAGCGGGCGAATGCCGCCGCGCAGCCCTTCTACAACCCCGCGCTGCAACTGGAAGGCGAGAACGCCGATGTCGACCGTCGCACCGCCGGTGCCAGCCTGGCACTGGATGTCACGGGCAAGCGTAAGGCCCGAGTCGCCGAGAGCCATGCCGATGTGCGCGCACGTGAGGCCGAGAACGACCTGGCCCGCCGCGATGTCGCGCTCGATTGGCTGAAAGGCTGGACCGGCCTCACGCTGGCGCGCGAGCAAGTCGCGTTGGGGCGGCGCCGCCTTGAGCTCATGCGCACGTTCGATGCGCTCGCGGCACAGCGCCTGAAAGCCGGCGATATCAGCAGCCCGGAACGTGATCTCGCCGCGCTCGCCCTGGGCGAGGCACAGGCCCAGCAGGCGACGCTGGAAACACAGGAATCGGATGCACAGGCCGCGCTGGCGGTCACCGGCGCCACGCACGGCGATGACGTTCCGGTATTCATATCAACGCTCCCCCCGGTGGCGGCCAGCGTTACCCCGTTGCCTGCCACCGAACGACCGGAGCTGTTGCTCGCCCGCGCCGAACAGGAGCGTGCCGATGCCGCCGTGACGGTGGCCGATCGCGCACGTCGACCGGATCCCACCCTCAGCCTCACCGGCGGCCAGGTACGCAGCGGCCCACGAACGGATCGTGTCATCGGCGTGAGCGTTTCCATGCCGTTGCCGATTCTCGATGCGGGGCGGTACGGCGTAAGCGCCGCACGCGCCGAAGCGGATGCGACGTACGCCTCGGCACGCGGCGCCATGCTTCGCGCGCAAGCACAGCTTGCACGCGCGCAGACGACTTACACCGCCGTGCGCACGGCAAGCGAATCGTTCCGCCAGGGCCGCGCAAGCGCCTTCGACGAACGCGCGCGCCTGCTCGTGAAGCTGTGGCAGGCCGGCGAGATCACCACCTCGGATTATCTGCTGCAACTGAAGCAGAGCCTCGATACCGCCGTTTCCGGCGTCGCCCTGCAGAGCCAGGCCTGGCAGGCGTGGTTCGACTACCTCGCCGCCGCGGGCCGCCTGCCCGCATGGATCGACGGCACCTACCAGGACACTTCCCCATGATGCGTACCCTCTTCTACCTGGCGCTGCTCAGCGCCGCGCCGGCAGCGTTCGCCGAACCAGCCAATCCGCTGGTCCTCGACGCGAAAACCGTCAAGGCCGAAGGCATCACGCTGAGCATCGCGAGCCTGCGCACGCTGGCTGACCAAGTGCGTGCACCGGGTGAAGTGCGTGCGGATGCCTACGCCACGGCACTGGTGTCGCCACGCGTGCCTTCGCAAGTCGTCGCCCGCAAAGCGAAGCTCGGTGATGTCGTTAAGGCAGGCCAGCCGCTGGTCGTCCTCTCCAGCGTTGACGTCGCCGAGACGCAGGGGCAGCTCATCGTGGCGAGCCAGGATTGGGCGCGCGTGTCGTCACTAGGGCCGCAAGCGGTGTCCGCGCGGCGCTACAACGAGGCGCTGGTGCAGCGTGACCAGGCCCGCGCGAAGCTGAAGGCCTACGGCCTGTCGGATGGGCAGATAAGCCAGCTCACGCGGCGGGGCTCCGGCGCAGCCGATGGCAGCTTCGAACTGCTCGCACCGCAGGCCGGCCGCATCACCACGGATGATTTCATGCTGGGCGAGCGCATCGAGCCGGGCCGCACGTTGTTCACGCTTGTCGCCGAGTCCTCCGTGTGGGTGGAAGCGCGCATGGCCCCTGGGCTCGCCGAGCAGGTGCGCACGGGCGCAGCGGCCACCATCACCGCCCACGGCAAGGATCTGAAGGGCACGGTTATCCAGCGCTCTCATCAGACCGACGAGAAGACCCGCACGGTGAACGTGCGCATCCAGGTCCCGAACGAAGGTGACCTGCTGCACCAGGGTGAACTGGTTGAGTGCCGCATCGCTGTCGAGGGCCAGTCGCGCCAGCTGGCGGTACCCGCCGAGGCCGTAGTGCTTCTGCAGAACCAGGCCACCGTGTTCGTGAGCGGCAAGCAGACCGGCCAGTTCGAACCGGTATCGGTCGATGTCGGCGAAACACGCGATGGCTGGACCGAGATCAAGCGCGGCCTCGCCGAAGGCACGCCCTACGTCAGCAAGGGCGCCTTCGCCTTGAAGGCACGGCTACTGCGCTCGCAGCTGGGAGAGGACTGATGCTCGCGCGCCTCGTTGAACTCTCGCTCAAGTACAAGGTACTGGTGCTGATCGCCTTTGCCGCAGTGGCGGCGTTCGGCTACCAGGCCGCGCGTACGCTGCCGATCGATGCCTTCCCGGATGTCACGCCGGTGCAGGTGAACGTATACACCGAAGCCCCGGGCCTGGCAGCGGAGGATGTGGAACAACTCCTGACCACACCAGTAGAATCGGCGCTCGGCGGCCTGCCGAAGGTGCAGGAAATTCGCTCGGTCAGTCTGTTTGGCCTGTCGTACGTCTCGGTCTATTTCGACGACAGCATGGATATCTACTTCGCCCGGCAACTGGTGAACGAACGCCTGCAACAGGTGGGCGAGCGCCTGCCCGCGGGCTACGGCAAACCCGAGATGGGCCCGAATACCTCGGGCCTCGGCCAGGTGTTCTGGTACACCGTGGAGCGCGGCGACAAGGCATTGAAGGACAGCCCTTCGGACATGGACCTGCGCACCCTGCAGGACTGGACCGTGCGTTTGATCCTGCGCACGGCGCCCGGCGTGGACGACGTCACCTCGTGGGGCGGCCAGGAAAGGCAGTACCAGGTACGCGTGGATCCGTTACGCCTGATCGCCCACGAACTGGGCTTCAAGGATGTACTGCAGGCGCTGGAAACCAACAACGCCCAGGTCGGTGGCAACTTCATCGACGTGGGCCGCGAACAATACCTGGTTCGCGGCCTGGGCCTTGTAAAGAACGCCGCCGACATTGGCAACATCGTGCTGAAAACCGAGGACGGCACTCCTGTATATGTGCGCGATGTGGCTACCGTGACCGAAGCGGGCGCCCCCCGCACAGGCGCGGTCACCCGCGATGGCAAGGAAGTGGTGATGGGCCAGGCGCTGGCGCGCATTGGCGAGAACGCACGCAGTGTCGTGGATGCGGTGAAGGCACGGCTGGATACGGTGAAGCAGGCCTTGCCCGAGGGCGCCGTGGTCAAGCCGGTGTACGAGCGTACCGACCTCGTGAACGCCGCCGTCGGTACGGCAGTGCGCGCATTGATCGAGGGCTCGGTGCTCGTCGCGCTGGTGCTGTTCCTGTTCCTCGGCGAGCTGCGCAGCGCGCTGGTCGTGGTCATCACCCTACCCCTGGCCATGCTGATTGCCTTCATTGGCATGGAGAAGGTGGGCCTCTCGGCCAATCTCATGTCATTGGCGGGGCTGGCCATTGGCATTGGCATGATGGTGGATGGCGCCGTCGTGGTGGTGGAAAACGCCTTCCGGCTCATGGCGGAGAAGCGCGCGCACGGCGAGACCGTCGACAAGACGGCCGCCGTCCTGGCCGCCGCCCGCGAAGTGGCCAACCCCGTGGCCTTCGCGATCCTGATCATCATCGTCGTGTTCCTTCCGCTATTCGGCCTGCAAGGGCTCGAAGGCAAGATGTTCAAGCCGATGGCATTCAACATCGCCTTCGCCATGGGCGGCTCCCTGCTGCTCTCGCTTACCTTGGTACCCGTCCTCGCGGCCATGGTGCTCAAGCCGAAAGAGGAGAAGGACACGCGCCTGGTGGCTTACCTCAAGCGCGGCTACGCACGGGTACTGAGCTACGCGCTCGCGCGTCGTCGGGCGGTCGTTATCGTTGCCGCGGCGTCACTGGTTGGTGCGCTCGCCCTGTTCCCGTTCCTGGGTAAGGAGTTCATGCCCAACCTGCGCGAGGGCGCCATCATGTGGCGAATCACGTCCATTCCTTCGGCGTCGCTGGAGGAATCGATCGACGTGTCGCGGCGCGTGGCCGAACGGATCAAGGCGAAGTTCCCGGAGGTGGATACGACGCTGGCGATGATCGGCCGCGCCGAAAAAGGCGAGACGGCCGACGTGAACTACATGGAGGTGTACACACCGCTGAAGCCGAAGGACCAGTGGCGGGATGGTGAGACGCTGGAATCGCTGGAGGAGGCCATGCAAGCCGAGCTCACCGAGCTTCTGCCGACGGCCGTGGTCAGCTATACCCAGCCGATCCAGATGCGCATTGAGGAACTGATTTCCGGTGTCCGGGCGACGCTGGCGCTCAAGGTCTACGGTAACGACCTCGGCGAACTGGACCGGCTTGGCGCACAGCTAAAGGCCACGCTGGGCCGCGTCCCAGGCGTGGCTGACCTCGCCGTCGAAGCCAACATTGGCAAGCCACAGGTGCGTATCGATGTCGATCGCGATGCGCTAGCCCGCTATGGGCTCAATGCGGATGACGTACTTACCGTGGTCCGCAACGGTATCGGAGGTGAACCGGTCGGTACCCTGCTCGATGGTGTCAAACGCTTTGCTATCGCCGTACGCCTTGATGATGCCAGCAAGGCAAACATCCAGGCTATCGAGCGAATCCCCATCCGCACGCCTTCCGGCGCGCTGGTGCAGTTGAGCCAGGTGGCGAGCGTCACGACAGCGGAAGGGTATTCCTTCATCCGCCGGGAGCAGCTGCAACGCTACGCCGTGGTGCAGATGGATGTGCGCGGACGCGACATCGATGGTTTCGTGCAGGAGGCGAACGCCGCGATCGCACGCGAGGTGAAGCTTCCCCCAGGCTATTACACCGAGTGGAGCGGCGCCTTCGAGAACCAGCAACGGGCGCTGGCCCGGTTGGCGATCATTGTCCCGGCGACGATCTTCCTGATCTTTATCCTCCTCTATACCGCGTTCAACTCGGTGCGCTATGCGGCGCTGATCCTCGCCAACGTACCGTTCGCCACCATCGGCGGGATCGTCGGCCTGTTCATCACGGGACAGTACCTCTCCGTCCCCTCGGCCATCGGCTTTATTGCGGTATTTGGCGTGGCCATGCTCAACGGCATCGTGCTGGTGAGCTTCCTCAATGAACAGCAGCACGCGGGGCTCACCGTGCGTGATGCCGTGCTACGCGGCACGGCGCTGCGCCTGCGTCCCGTGCTTATGACCGCGAGCGTGGCGATTCTTGGCCTGGTGCCGATGCTGCTCTCCACGGGCGTGGGTGCGGAAACACAACGACCACTGGCGACGGTAGTGGTGGGCGGCCTGATCACCTCGACCCTGCTCACGCTGGTGTTGCTGCCGGTGCTGTACGACTGGATGGAGCAGCGGCGCGTGAAGGCCGGGGCCGGGGCCGGGCGGTAGGCAACGCTTGAACCGGTCTAGTTTCCAGCCAGCTTTGCCGCACACAACCCGGCAGGCTTCCACGTGGAAACGCGTGTCGTCGCAGGCAGCGTCGAATCATGCAGCACGAGCGCGAACGCCTTGCGCGGTGTCGTGCCGATCGCCATTAGCAGCATCGGCTCGCCACCGTTCATCACAGCGGTATTGCCCTGGCCGTAGCCGGTGTGCGCGCCGCCAGGCATTTCGAGGCACGTGTCACCCTCGATCGCATAGAAGCCCTCGGGCCCCGAATGCTTGTGAATCGGTGCCGTCGTCCCGGGGGTAAAGAAGGAGTGCACGTACTCGGCGGTGAACGCGTCCGCTTTGTCCACTGGCAGCGGCCCGATCGTCGCGACATGCGTTCCCCCCTTCGCGTGCCAGGCTTTGCCCGCGATAGTGAACAGCCAGACCTTCCCGAAATCACTGACGACGGTGCCGGCCGCATCCTTCGCCATGAGCGCGCTGCCTTCGTCGGGGAAGGTTTCGATGTGCCAGTAGACCGGCTGATTCGACAGCGCGCCGATATCGTTGCGCGCGAGCAAACACGCCGGGCCCGGCGCCGGGGGGGCGTTGCCAAAGTCGCATGGCCGCGAGGTAACGACGGCGGATGGGTCCTGCGTGGTTGGGGGGCTTGTCGCGCTCGCCACGCTGGCAAGGCACACGATGACGCTGGCGCTTACTAGTGCACGTACCATCGGAACCCCTCCTGGCGTGGTCGCGATAACCTACGCCAGGAAAGTGCCCCGGGCCATTCGCCAAAAGTGACAGGGACGCTCCGTCAGGCAGCCACGGCCGCGTAATCCATATGGCGCAGATCTTCCAGCAGCGACGGTCCGACCGGGTTCCAGCCCAGGCGCTCGCGGGTGAGCTGGCTCGATGCACTGAGGTCCAGGCCGGCGAACATGCCGAGCCAGCCGAAATGCGCCTGCGCCTCTTCCGGCGTGAGTGATTTCACCGGCAGGTTCAGCCCGGCACCGAGCACATCGGCGATCTCGCGCACCGCCACACCTTCTTCGGCGACGGCGTTGTAGCGCGCGCCGGCCTCGGCACGCTCCACCGCAAGCCGGTAGAGCAACGCCACATCATCGACATGCGCCGCGGGCCAGCGGTTGCTGCCATCGCCCAGGTAACCGACCAGACCCTTCTCGCGCGAAATCTCGATAAACGGCGTGATCAGGCCCTGCTTCTTTGTGTCATGCACCTGCGGCAGGCGGACCACCGAGACATTCACGCCGGCATCGAGCTGCGCCTGGCCTTCCTGTTCGGAGGCGACGCGCGGATTGGGATGAGCGAAGTTCACAACATCCTCCCGCGCGAGTTCCCCGTGGTTGGCCTGGCCAAGCCCGGTGCCGGAGGTGATGAGCAGCGGGCGGTTCGAGCCCTTCAGCACCGAACCGAGGGCCGCGATCACCCGGCGGTCCTTCTCGCAGTTGGCTACAAAGTTGGAGAAATCATGGTCGAACGCCGTATGGATCACGGCCTCGGCGTTGGCCGCGCCAGCACGGATGCTGTCTACATCTTCGAGGGTGGCGCGGTGTGCCTCGGCGCCGTTTTCGCGCAACCACGCCGCGCCGCTGTCCGAACGGGTCATGCCCAGCACCTGGTGCCCGGCGGCGAGCAGCTGCGGAACGATGCGGGAGCCGATGAAGCCGGTGGCGCCGGTGAGGAAGATACGCATGGGTTGTCTCCAGTGGGTGGCTGGTACCCAGTCTGGCGGCCCGTTCTTCCATGTTAAAGTAGTGGCGTTATCATGGTATAGGAACCACCTGCCTCACCATGCCCCTCGACTTCGGCAACCACCTCGGCACCTTCCTGCGCGACAGGCGCGCCCGCCTGGACCCGGCGACGTTTGGCTTTGTTCCCGGCCGCCGGCGCACCCCGGGCCTGCGCCGCGAGGAAGTGGCCCAACGCGCGAACATCAGCCCCACGTGGTACACTTGGCTGGAACAGGGCCGCGGCGGCGCGCCGTCGGCCGATGTGCTCAACCGCCTGGCCACCGGCCTGATGCTCACCGAGCCCGAGCGGGAGCACATGTTCATCCTGGCGCTGGGCCACCCCCCGGAACCCCGCTACAGGGAACCGGAAGGCATCACCCCACGCCTGCAGCGCGTGCTCGATGCCATGCCCACCAGCCCGGCGATCCTGCGCACCGCGACGTGGGAGGTGGTGGCATGGAACCGCGCCGCAGCCGCCCTGCTCACCGACTATTCGAAACTGCCACGCGAGAAGCGGAACATCCTGCGCCTGATGTTCTCCGACCAGCGTGTGCGCGCGGCCCAGGAGGACTGGCTGCGCGTGGCACAGTTCGTCGTGGCCGCTTTCCGCGCCGATGCCGCGCGTGCTGGCGCCACCGCGGAAATCACCCAATTGGTCGAGGAGCTCTCACGCACCAGCCCGGAGTTCGAAGCGCTCTGGCGCAACAACGACATCGCCAGCCACGGCGATGGGTTGAAGCGCTTGCATCACCCAATGCTGGGGCCGATCGAACTGGAGTTCTCGACGTTCGCCGTGGAAGGCCGGCCAGACCTCACCTTGATGATCTATAACCCGAGCACGGCCGAAACCACCGAGGCGGTGCGCAAGCTGGTCGAGAGCGGAACACCGGGATAACCCCGGGGCCACGCTCACTCTTCGAGGGTGAACCCCACCTTCAGCGTGACCTGCCAGTGGGCCACCTTGCCGTCTTCGACGTAGCCGCGGGTTTCCGTCACTTTGAACCAGCGGATATCGCGAATGGTCTTGGAGGCGCGCTCGATCGCGCAACGAACGGCGGCGTCGGTACCGTCGGGCGAGGAGCCCGTGAGTTCGACGGTCTTGTACACGTGGTCGGTCATGGCAGCACCCTCTGTGGACGAGGCGTCAACGATCCGATATGCCGCGTTGTAACGGCGTGAGGCCAGCACGGTCGCGGGGGCTGGCGAACGGCTTGCGTCCGGTCCATGCTGCGCGGTGTCGATAGGGGTGGGGCGCATGGTCGAGGGACAACTCAAGGGCACGGGCGGCGGCATGCCGCTGGGCCAGAGCGACACGCAATTCCGCCTGCTGGTGGATGGCGTGGCCGACTACGCCATTTACATGATCAGCCCCGAGGGCCTGGTGGCAAGCTGGAACTCCGGTGCGCAGCGCATCAAGGGCTATGCACCGGCCGAGATCATTGGCCACCACTACAGCCAGTTCTATACCGAGCACGACCAGGCCACCCACGAGCCGGAGACCAACCTGCGCCGCGCCGCCACCGACGGGCGCGTGGAGGCCGAGGGCTGGCGGGTACGCAAGGACGGCACGCAGTTCTGGGCCCACGTGATCATCGACCGGATCCTCGATGACGAGGGCAAGCTGCTCGGCTTTGCCAAGGTCACCCGCGACGTCACGGAACAGCGCCTGGCGGCGCAGCAGCTGGAAGAAGCGCGCGAGGCGCTGTTCCAGTCGCAGAAGATGGAAGCCATCGGCCAGCTCACCGGCGGCATGGCGCACGACTTCAACAACCTGCTCATGGCCATCCAGAGTTCACTCGATCTGCTCGGCCGCTACCTGCCCACCGACGAGCGCGTGCAGAACCTCATTGGCGCGGCGCAGGCGGGGGTAAATCGCGGCAAGAACCTCTCGCAACGCATGCTGGCATTTGCCCGGAAACAGGAGCTACGGCCGCAGGCCATCGATGTGGTGGAGCTGGTTTACGGCATGTCCGAGCTGATCGATGGCGCGCTCGGCTCTCGCTTCCAGCTGGCCACGCGCTTTGCCTTCCGGCTGGATCGGGTCATGGTCGACCCGCACCAGTTGGAACTGGCCCTGCTCAACCTGGTCGTCAACGCACGCGATGCCTACGGCGACGAGGGTGGCCGCATCTCGATCGAAGCGGACATGAGCGAGGCGCCGCACGGCGATGTTCCGGGCCTCGCCCCAGGCACTTATGTGCGGCTGTCGGTCATCGACCAGGGCCCGGGCATGGACGAACGTACGCTGGCGCGGGCCACGGATCCGTTCTTCACCACCAAGGGTGTCGGCAAGGGGACGGGGCTGGGCCTGTCGATGGTGCACGGCCTCGCGGCGCAGTCGCGTGGCCGCCTGGTGCTGCGCAGCCAGGTCGGTGTGGGCACGCGGGCCGATATCTGGCTGCCCATCGTGACCGCGAGCGAAGCCGCAAAACCGGCCGCGCCGGCCGCCCCCACCCCCGCGCCAGCCAGGGCACCCGTCGAGGCCCTGCGCGTACTCGCCGTGGATGACGACGTGCTGGTGCTTTCAACGCTCAAGGCCTTGCTGGAAGACATGGGCCATGTCGTCATCGCGGCCTCATCTGGCCAGCGCGCCATCGAACTGTTGCGCGGCGAGGAGCGCTTCGACCTGCTGCTCACCGATTACGCCATGCCCCAGCTCACCGGCGGCGATGTGGCACTGGCCGCCATGGCCGCGCGGCCCGGCCTGCCCATCGTGCTCGCCACCGGCTATGCCGACATGGCGATGGAAGATTTCCCGGGCATGCAGCGCCTGGGCAAACCCTTCGACCGGGATAACCTGGCACACGCGATCGATCGCGCCACGGCGCAAGGTGCCGCGAACGATGTCCCTACAAGAGGCTGACTGGCGCGCCGCGCTGGACGAACCGGGTCCGCGCTACCTGCAGATCGTGCGGTTCATGGAGAACGCCATCGCCGACGGCCGGCTGCGCCCCGGCGACCGCTTGCCGCCCCAGCGCGAACTGGCGAGGGCACTGGGCATCGATCTCACGACCGTAACCCGCGCCTATGCCGAGGCGCGCGGGCGTAACCTGCTGCACGCGCGCGGCGCCTTGGGCTCGTTCGTTTCGGCACCGCGGTTCGATACATCTGAGTTGCTCGACCTGGGTATGAACCTGCCGCCACCACCGCTCGGCGTGGACCTGGGCGAACTGCTGCGGCATGGCTTCGAACAGGTACTCACCCACGTTGAAACCCATGCCTTGATGAGCTACCACCCCGGCGGCGGCACGCTGGCCGATCGGCAGGCGGGCGCGGCGTGGCTCACCCGGCCGCTGGGCAAGGTTGACCCGGAGCGTATCGTGATCTCACCCGGCGCCCAGGTGGCGCTCTCGGCGTTACTGCTCACGCTAACCGGCCCCGGCGAACCCATCGCCTGTGAACCATTGATCTATCCGGGCGTATTGAGCGCAGCTCACCAGCTCGGCCGCCGCGTGCTGCCGTTGCAGGCCGATGCCGAAGGCATGCTGCCTGAGGCCCTTGAAGAAGCCATCGCGCAAGGCGTACGTATCGCGTACCTCAACCCGACCTTGCGCAACCCCACGGCAACCACGATGGGTGCCGCGCGGCGTGACGCGCTGGCGGGCGTGGCCAGCCGGCATGGCCTGGTCTTCATCGAGGACGATCCGTACTGGCCCTTGGCCACGCAAGCGCCCGCGCCACTCGCCGCGCGCGTGCCCGACCGCACGTATTACATTTCCACGCTTTCAAAGGCGCTTACACCCGGCCTGCGCACGGCGTACGTTGTGACACCGGACCGCGATGCGCGCGCACGCTTCCTCTCCAGCCTGAGCGCCCTGGTGCTTATGTCCACGCCGGTGATGACCTCGTTGGCCACGCAATGGATCCATGATGGCACCGCGGCGCGCATCGTCGATGGCGTGCGTGCAGAAGCCAGCGAACGCCGGCGCATGGCGGTCAATACGTTACTGCTTGATCCCACGGTGCCAGGCGAAGGCATCCACCTGTGGCTGCCGCTGCCCGCACAGTGGACTGCACAGGCGTTGGCCATGGCGGCACGCGTGGAAGGCCTGGCGGTTACGCCATCGCAGGCCTTCGCAGCCGAACCACCGGCGACGGAAGCGATCCGCGTTTCGCTTGGCGGCATTCGCGAACGCTTACGCCTGAAACACAGCCTCGAGCGACTCGCGCGCTTGTTAAACGAAGCCGGCCCCCACGATGACACCCTGCGGGCTGATGCCGAACCCGCTGCGCCGATGCCAAATCCGCCGGCCTGACGCCAAACCCGCCAGCTGACCCTGTAGGAGCGCGCTGCCGCGCGATGGGACGTTGCCGCAAGCACCCATCGCGCGCCAGCGCGCTCCTACAAGAGCGTTGTTTACTCAGGGCGTGAGCACGATCTTGCCTACGCTCTCGTTGCTTTCCATACGCTCATGCGCCGCGGCGGCTTGCGCCAGCGGGAAGACGCTATCGACCACCGGGTGGAGCTCGCCATTGGCGAAGTGATCCAGCCACGTATCGCGGAAGCGCTTGGTCATTGCCTGCTTTTCGGCCTGCGAGCGTGATTTCATCACGGTGCCGAAGATATGCAGGTGGCGGTAGAGCAACCGCTTCAGGTCGAGCACGGGCGTTTCGCTGCCACCCAGCAAACCCACCTGCACCAGGCGGCCGCCAAAATCGAGCGACGCTAGGTTGCGCTCGAAATACGGCGCGCCGATGAAATCGATGATGACGTCGACGCCGTCGCCTCCTGTCGCCTCCTGGATGGCGTCGGCGAAATCGGTAGCCGTGTAGTCGATGCCGACATCCGCGCCCAGTTCGCGTACGCGATCAAGCTTCGCACCCTTCGCGGTGGCGAAGACACGCGCGCCGCAGGCCTTGGCCAGCTGCACGGCGGCGGAGCCGACACCGCTGGCGGCGGCGTGGATCAGCACGGTTTCCCCGGCGACAAGGCGGCCCAGGTGCACCAACGCTTCGTGCGCCGTGACGAATACTTCCGGGATGGCGGCGGCCTGTATGTAATCCATGCCACCTGGAATGGCCATGGCCATGCGGTAATCGATGCGTGCGAACTCGGCGTAGGCACCCCCGCCGACAATACCCATCACCCGGTCGCCCAGGCGCCACTGCCGCACGTCGCTGCCCATGGCCACTACCTCACCGGCGATCTCCAGGCCCATCAGGCTGGAATCGCCAAAGTCCGAGCGGCCGTAGTAGCCCTCGCGGTGGAGCACGTCCGCCCGGTTCACCCCGGCGGCGCGCACCCGCACCAGCAGGTCGTGCGGGCGTACGGCGGGTTCGGGGAGGTCGGCCAGCTGCAGGACCGAGGCGGTGCCAAATTCGCTGAAATCGATGGCTCGCATGTGCGTCGTCACGAAGGTGAAAGCGCATAGCATGCGCCACTCCGTGCATGCGTGTCGTCATGTTCGATCCGGTCGAACGTTCCCGCCATTGGGGTGGAACGACAATCCCCGGTCGGCGGTGCATCGTATCTCCATCCTCAAATGCACCCGGAGTTACGCCATGTCCCGCCTTGCCAACAAAGTTGCCATTGTCACCGGTGCCAGTTCCGGTATCGGCCGCGCTACCGCCAAGCTGTTCGCGGCCGAAGGCGCACGCGTGGTCGTCGGTGCCCGTCGCGAAGCCGAGCTGCAGTCGCTGGTCGCGGAGATCGAAGCGGCTGGCGGCCAGGCCGTCGCCCTTGCAGGTGATGTGCGCGAAGAGAGCTATGCCAAGGCATTGGTTGAGCTTGCCGTGGCACGTTACGGCCGTCTCGATATTGCCTTCAACAATGCCGGCACGCTGGGGCAGACCGGCCCCTCCACGGAAGTGACCGAATCCGGCTGGGCCCAGGCCATCGATATCAACCTGACCGGCTCGTTCCTCGGTGCCAAGCACCAGATTGCGCAGATGCAGAAGAACGGCGGCGGCTCGG
Source organism: Luteibacter sp. 621 (assembly GCF_050435445.1). Taxonomy (NCBI): domain Bacteria; kingdom Pseudomonadati; phylum Pseudomonadota; class Gammaproteobacteria; order Lysobacterales; family Rhodanobacteraceae; genus Luteibacter; species Luteibacter sp. 621. The sequence goes on from NZ_JBNDKI010000018.1 coordinate 90,356, forward strand.
TCATCTTCACTTCCACCTTTGTGGGCTATTCGTTCGCGTTCCCAGGTACGGCGGCGTACGCGGCCAGCAAGGCCGGCGTCATCGGCCTTACCCAGGCGCTTGCGGCCGAATACGGCCCGAACAACATCCGCGTGAACGCGGTGCTGCCGGGTGCCGTGGAAACCGATATGTACCTGGAAATGAACAACACGCCGGAGTCGCAGGAGTTCATGTATCGCCTGCATGCGCTGCGCCGCGTGGCCGCACCGGATGAGCTGGCCAAGGCCGTGCTGTTCCTGGCTTCGGATGATGCCTCGTTTGTCACCGGCACGGCCTCGCTGGTGGATGGTGGTGCTTCGATCAGCCGCAGCTGATACCCCTCGCCGTGACTTTCGCCACGGCGAGGGTTCAGGAGGGCGCGCTACAATGCGCCCTCCTTTCGCCCTGTAGAGGTGTGCGTCCGATGCGCCAGTAATGCCGCCGTCCTTTGACGGCCAGCCCTCCTCCCGCCCCGTATCCGCGGGGAGTGCACGGCATGCCTGGTGATTTCCATGACGCGATCCCTCCTGACGCTCGACGGCGTCTCGTATTCCCTGCCCGATGGCAGGATCCTCTTCCACGATCTCCACGAAACCCTCGATGCCCGGCCTACCGGTCTGGTCGGCGGGAATGGCGTGGGCAAATCGGTGCTCGCACAACTGTGCGCGGGGCTACGTACTGCCACCTCGGGCCGGTGCGAACGCGACGTATCCGTGCACTACCTGGCACAACAGGCCGATGCAGGCGCGGGCACGGTGGCAACGCTCGCCGGGGTTGGATGCATCATCGACAGCCTGGCCCGGATTGAAGCGGGTAGCGTGGATGCCGCGGATTTCGATACGGTCGGCACCCGGTGGGATATGCGAGACCGGCTGGCCGATGCGCTCGGCGATGCGGGCCTTGCTCACCTCGATGCCGCCGCCCCTGCAGCGCGGCTGAGTGGTGGCGAGGCCATGCGTGTGGCCTTGCTTGGCGCGCAACTTTCCGGCGCCGGGTTGCTCATTCTCGATGAGCCGACCAACCACCTCGATGCGCCCAACCGGGCGGCACTGATGGCATGGCTCGCTTCATGGCAAGGCGGCCTCATGGTGATCAGCCATGATCGCGCGCTGTTGGAGAGGATGGAGCGAACACTGGAGCTTTCGCCTTCCGGCCTGCGCTCGTTCGGCGGTGGATACACGTTCTACGCTGAACAGGTTGCACGCGAGCGCGAGGCCGCGCAGCGCGAGCTCGCCAGCGCGAAGGCCGAACGTCGCCGTGGTGAAGACGCCTTGCGTGAGCAAGCCGAACGCCAGGCACGGCGTGCTTCACGTGGTAACCGCGAGGGAAAGACCGCAAATCTTGCGCCTATTCTTCTCGGGCGGCGCAAGGAAAAGAGCGAGGGCACCATGGCGCGCCTGCGTGACCAGGCAAGCGATGTGCGCGAGCGCCTTGGGCAACGCGTCGCATCCGCGGCCGCCGTAGCGGGGCATGAGGCAGGCGTGGTCCTTCGCGCACCCGGCGCGTCGGTGGCACACGGCCGCGTGGCCCGGCTTGCCGATGTGGTGTTGCCCTGGGGACCACCTCACCTGCGACAGATCGACATCACGATCGGTGGCACGCAGCGCATCGGCATCCTCGGCCCCAATGGCAGCGGCAAGTCCACGCTGCTGAAGGTGCTGGCTGGCTACATCGCACCCGTATCCGGCACGGCTGAGCTTTACGTGCCGTTCGCGCGACTGGACCAGCGCCTGTCCCACCTTGAACCCGAGCGCACCCTGCTCGCCCAGCTCATCGACGCCGCACCAGGTGCGCCGGAGGGTGACCTTCGATCAAGGCTTGCATTGCTGGGCCTCGATACCGAAACGATCACCACGCCCACATCCCGACTGAGTGGCGGCGAGCGACTGAAGGCCGCCCTCGCCATGGCTCTGTTAGCGACGCCGCCCGCACAACTCCTGCTGCTCGATGAGCCGACGAACCACCTGGATATCGCTTCCACACTCGCGGTTGAGGCGATGCTTCGCGAATACCGCGGCGCATTGGTCGTCGTCTCCCACGATGTGAGTTTTCTAGACAAGGTCAATCTCGCGCAGCGCCTGACCGCCACGCCCACGGGATGGAAAATGGAGATGTGGTAACGGCAGCGCCTACAGGCTTTGTCGTCATTCCCTGACTTGCTCATCCATTTCATGATCGGCAGGATGTCTGCATGACGATCCCCTTATGCACGCAGCATTGCGTCCGTGCCCGGGGCGGAGACACTGGCCTCGGCCGGCGTTTTCTTTTCAAGGAAGAGAGCATGCGCACAATCGCTTACGTTGATGGGCAAAATCTGTACTTCAGCTGCCTCAAGGGCACAGCGTTTAAGTGGATCGACCTTGAACGCCTCCTCAAACGCATCGTTTGCGAAGTCAAACCTGAAAGCGAGTTGATATCGATCCGATACTTCACCTCGCCCATCAAGGGGAACCTCGCGCGACACGGCAAGATCTCGGCGCATGCGCAAGCTGAGTATCTCCGAGCACTTAAGTGCAACCCCATGATTGACATCATCGAAGGCCGGTTCTCAGTCCGAGGCGTGCACGCTCTCCGACACCTCATCCCACCCGATCTAACGGCCCGGGTAAGGATATGGCGCGCTGAGGAAAAGGAAACAGATGTATCCATTGCAATGGCCATGTACAGGGACGCTCGCGACGGCGCCGCCGACCATCTCGTCTTAGTCACGAACGACAGCGACCTTTTACCAGCCCTCAGAGCCATTCGCGATGATGCAACGGTGATGGTGGGGGTAATACTTCCCTTGAAGAAAAAAGTTGCCAGTGAGTCGGCGGCGCCTCGACCTAGCACCAGCTTGGCGCTACACGCTGACTGGTTGCTTCCCCACATTGCTGAGGCGGATCTGGCAGCTTGCCAACTGGCCCCGCTAATTCATACGCGCAGGCGACCCGCACGCCGGCCTGCACACTGGTGATGCCCACCTTGCACAACGTAGGCATCGGCCTACGCAAGAAAGCGTACAACGCCTATGGCCAGGGAAAATGAAGCTTGGCATCATGCGTTCTGTGATCTGTCCCTTGCGTGCGCAGCATTGCGGTCATGCCTGGGCCGAAAGCGTCCGTCAATCTCGGCGCTTTCTTCCAACCGCGTTGAGCTTTTGTATCGTCATGGTCAACGCGGGCTCGTAGTCTGAGTGGGTTCCGAGGTTTCAGCTCGGTGGATGGAGCACTCTCTGCTACGCCCCTCTCGCGCCCGCATGGCTGCGATCGTGCCTGAGGACAAAACACCGGCTTCGGCCGGTGTTTTTTTGTGCCCGGGTGATCAATCATCCCAAACCGGCGCCAGGCCTTCCGGGTTCACCTCACGCCCATGGCGCTCGAGCATCGCGATCGCCGCCATGTCCTCGTGCGTGAGCTCGAGGTCCTGGGCCAGCAGGTTGCTCGCGAGGTTCTCCCTGCGGGTGGAGGAAGGGATGACGGCGTAGCCGCTTCGCAGCGCCCAGGCCAGCGCGACCTGCGCCACGGTCGCCTCGTACTTGCGAGCGATCGTTTCCAGGACCGGATCCTTGAGCACTTTGCCGTAGGCCAGCGTCATGTACGAGGTGACCGGGATACCGCGGGATGCCAGGAACGCGACGAGCTTGCGGTTCTGCAGGTAGGGGCTGAGCTCGATCTGGTTAGTAGCCAGTGTGCCCTCGCCGACCACGCCGATCGCGCGGCTCGTGTGCTCGATATTGAAGTTGCTGATGCCGATGGCGCGGGTGAGACCGCTGGCCTGGGCCTTTGCCAGCGCCTCCATCGTCTGTTCGAGCGGTACGGCGTGGCCCGGCACGGGCCAGTGGATCAGGGCCAGGTCCACGCGATCGGTGCGCAGCTTGACCAGGCTCTCCTCCAGGCTGGCTGCGAGCTTATCGGGGGCGTGGTGGTCGATCCAGACCTTCGTGGTGAGGTAGAGCTGGTCACGCGGTACGCCGGAGTCGACGATGGCCTGGCCAATCTCGGCCTCGTTGCCATAGATCTGCGCGGTATCGATGGCGCGGTAGCCAAGCTCCAGGCCCGTGCTGACGCTATCGATGACGGTCTGGCCGGTGAGCCGGAAGGTGCCCAGGCCGAAGCGGGGAAGTGCCATGAGGGTAAGCCTCTGAAGGTTGCGATGAGCAGATTCTCCGGGGCTTACCTTTGACAAAAAAGCCGCGTATAAGCGAATCACACTTACCGCGAACGCAACGATGAACATCACGCTCGACGAGATCCAGAACTTCATCGCCGTGGTCGATACCGGTTCGATCACCAGCGCGGCGCAGCAGCTCGACCAGACCGTATCGGCCGCCAGCCGCACGCTGGGCCGCCTGGAACAGAAGCTGCAGACCACGTTGATCCGCCGTACCACGCGGCGCATTGAGCTGACCGATGAGGGTGAAGCGTTCCTCGAGCGGGCCCGCGATATCGTCTCTGCGGTCGAGGGTGCCGAAGAAGCCATGGCGACACGCCGGGCGCGGCCTGCGGGCCGCCTGCGCGTGGATGCGGCCACGCCGTTCATGCTGCACGTGGTGGCACCGCTCGTGGCGGGCTACCGCGAGCACTTTCCTGATGTGGAACTCGAACTGCACACCAGCGAGGGCTACATCGATCTGCTGGAACGCCGCACCGATGTCGCGCTGCGCATTGGCCGGCTGAAGGATTCCACGCTGCATGCGAAGCCCATTGGCAGCAGCCGCATTCGCCTGTTCGCCAGCCCTGCGTACCTTGCCAGTCACGGTACGCCACGCAAGGTGGCCGACCTGGCGGGGCACGCGCTGCTGGGCTTCACCGAGCCGGATTCGCTCAACGACTGGCCGCTGCTCGATGCGCAGCGCCAGCCCGTGCACATCAAGCCCACCATCTCCTCATCCAGCGGCGAAACGTTGCGTCACCTGGCCTTGGGCGGCAACGGCATCGTCTGCCTTTCCGATTTCATGACCTGGGAAGATCGCGAGGCAGGCACGCTGGTGGAAGTGCTTGCGAAACAGAACATCGAACATCGCCAGCCGATCAATGCGGTGTACTACCGCAACACGGCCATCTCTGCGCGCATCGCATCGTTCGTGAATTACCTTGCCGAAACCATAGGCGAAAACGGCTTCGATCGCTGAACGAACGATTGATAAGTGCGTAAGCGTGACCGCGGTCGCACTTCACCGCGCATGCGTTGACCACAAGCGTCACATGAACATGGCAAGTTGTCCGGGCTCGCGAACAGGGGACTCCGCGTCCATTTGGGGAACAGCACCATGTTCAAACGCCATGCGCGCGCATTTTGCGCCGTCGTCGCCTTTGTGCTCGCCGGTGCGGCACATGCCTCGGAATCATCGTGCCCGCAGTTGTTCCAGGGGTCACAGGCACCCGATCTGATCGATACATCGCTCGCGGAACGGACCACCACGCTGTGCTTTGATGCCTATTCACTCATTGCCTCAGGCGTCACCAAGGGCCCGCTGTGGTCCGCCGAACACCTCACCACGCAGCAGATCGAGGATGCGCAGGACACGCCGCGCAAGGATGCGTTCCATGCCGAAACCGGCATACCGGCAGACGATCGCTCCGAGCTCGCCGATTACAAAGGCAGCGGCTATGACCGCGGGCACATGACACCCAGCGGCGATGAGCCGAACGCGACGGCCCAGCGCGAAAGCTTCTCGCTGGCGAACATGGTGCCGCAGAACCACACGCTGAATACCGGCAAGTGGGAGCGTATCGAAACCAGCCTGCGCAACATGGTGCTGGATGATGGCGAGATCTACGTCGTGACCGGCCCGGGCTTCGATGGTGCCACACCGGATACGATCGGTGACGATGCGGTCGTGGTGCCTAACTACACGTGGAAGGCGATCTACGACCCGGCTGCGGGTGGCGCGGCGGCATGGCGTTGCACGAACGTGGATACGCCGGTGTGCACGGTGGTGTCGATCGAGGACATCACCGACGAGACGGGGGTGGATCCGTTCCCGGCGTTGAGCGCCAGCGTCAAGGCGAATCCGATCTCGTTGCCCTTGCCGAATTGAGGCGTCGCGGGATCGCGCGCAAGCGCGCTCCTACAAGAGCGCGCGTCGTCGGGGCGCGTCTTACGGGGCGCGCTCGGGCGGGTTGGAATCGATGACCTGCACCTTGGGGCCGGTGGTGGAAGGCAGGATGCGCTCGTCGGTAGCGAGGAGTACATCGCCGGGCTTCAGTTCGGGCAGGATCTTTTCCATGAACTCGCGCGGGGCCGCCACGCGATCCGCCAGGGCTTCATCGACCACCTTGCCGGCTTCGTCACCATGGCCGGGAATGCCAATCGTGATCCAGTTCGGCATGCGCAGGCCTTCGCGCGTGGGGGAATTGGCCATGTAGCCCTGCGACACGATGTAGGCGTGGGTGCCAACCAGCGGATTGCTCACCTCGACTTTTGCACGGCCGATCTCGATACCGTTGCGCAACACGATCACGCGCTGGTCCGGCACGCTCAGCACCATGGAGATGGGGCCGGTCGGTGACGCGTCGGGATTCCAGCTGTACATCTCGCCGTTCATCAGCGGCGCGACCGCCAGATCCTTGCCGTTGCGTGGATCGATCGGGATCACCGCGCTGGGATGAACCACGGTGACCGGTGCGGTGCCCTCTTCCGCGACGACCACGGTCATGCCCATGTTCGTGGCGGCAAAAAGCAATTTCGCGAACTCGGTGGGCATGTGCACGCAGCCATGCGATTCCGGATAGCCAGGCAAGCCACCTGCGTGCAGGGCCACGCCATCCCAGGTCAACCGCTGCTGGTAGGGCATCGGTGCCGCGTTGTACACGTTGGACTTATGGTCCTTGTCCTTCTGCAGGATCGTGAACACGCCGGTCGGCGTTTCGTGGCCCTTCTTGCCCGTGCTCACCGTGGTGACACCGACCAGGATGCCGTTGCGGTACGCGTAAGCCTTTTGCTCGGTGAGGCTCACGATGACCGCCATCGGGCCCGGCGCCATCGGTGCCCCACCCCAGATCCATTCCCCGGGCTTCAGCGACGACGGCGGCGTATCCGCGGGGCTGGATTGCTTCGCGCCCCACGAAGGGACGGCGGCGCTGGCGGTGGTGCCCAGGGCCAGGAACAAGGCCAGGCTGGCGAGCAGGCGGGTCATGCGGAAACTCCCTGGGTGCTTTGGGCGTCGAGATTACCTTCATCGGCCGGCGGATGGCTTTCAGCCAAAGGTATGGTGCGCCGGTGGCCGGCCTCGCCGGTGAGGATGCTGAGCATCGCTTGCCGTGCACCCGGGGCGCGGCCAAGCGGACCGAAGACAGCGTCGCGGCACCAGCCCAGCGCGGTGTAGTCGGACTGGAACAACGGCGTCAGCCAACGGCTCATGCGCTGGTAGATACGCACGTGCGCATGGCGTTCGCGGCGGTACGCCGCGAGTGCCTTGTCGAGGGATGCATGCGCGGCGAGCGCGTCCGTCAGCGCGGCGGCATCGAGCAATGCCATGTTCACGCCCTGGCCTAGCTGTGGGCTCATCGCGTGGGCGGCGTCGCCAATGATCACCAGCCGTTCGTGGTGGGGTGCCTTCAGCAGGACGTCGCGGTAGCGCGCGCGGTTGAGCTGGTCGGCCCGCTCCAGGTGTGCCAGGTGCGGCGAAATCTCCGGCCAGATACCGTGAACGGTGGCCTTCATCGCTGCGACGGCCGCATCGTCGAATGCGTCCACGGCCGTGCCCGGCAGGCTCCAGTAGAAGGTGACCCATTGGCCATCGTGGCCGGGGCGCGTGCCGGCCGGGAGCATGCCGATCATCGCGCGCGTACCGGCATAACGTTGCAACAAGGTGTGTGGCGATGGCCAGTCATCGATCCGCAGCAGGCACCACACCGCACCCCACGGATACAGGGCGGTGCGGCGCACGTTGCCGGTGCAGTGCGGCCGCAGCGCGGAATGCGCGCCATCGGCGGCCACCACCAGGTCGAACGGCCCGTGCTCCGTACCTGCGGCGTCGCGCAGGGTGTGGGCTTTCGGGTCATAGCTATCGATACGCACACCGGTGCGCACGTTCGCGGCTTCCGCGTGGGCACCGCGCAACAGTTCGAACAGCGCACCGCGCGTCATCCCCAGGCCAAAACATCCTTCGCGGCGATCGCGGTAGCGCATGGCCATGACCGCACGGCCCCGCGGCGTGCAGCCGTGCAGTTCATCGATGCGCTGGCCCAGCGCCTGGGCCTTGTCGGCCAGCCCCATTCTGCACAGCACGGCCAGCCCGGTGGGCTGGAGCAGGAAGCCCGCGCCCACCGGCCCCAGCGACGGGCTCTTCTCGAAAACGGTAACCTCATGTCCTTGTCCGGCGAGCAGGATGGCACTGGCCTGCCCTGCCGTTCCGTAGCCCACGATCGCGATTTTCATGGTTCCTCCGTGTCGTGCCGAGCATAACAAGGCGGTTTGTCGAAAACGCCACGGCCCGTTCGACGAAGGAAGAGAACCCCCGTTCGTAGCGAGGACCCGCCCGTGACGCTGAAGCTGTATGCGCACCCCTTCTCGTCGTACTGCCAGAAGGCGCTGATCGCCCTGTACGAAAACGGCACGGCGTTCGACTGGAAGATGCTTTCGCCGGAGCATCCGGAAATTTACGCGGAGTTCGCCGATCTTTGGCCGCTGAAGCGGTTCCCCGTGCTGGTCGATGGCAAACGCGTGGTGACCGAGGCCAGCACCATCATCGAGCACCTGCAGCTGTACCACCCGGGCCCGGCGCCCATGCTGCCGGCCGAGCCCAAGGCGGCACTGGAGGTGCGCAACCTGGACCGGTTCTTCGATAACTACATCTCGACGCCGCTGCAGGCGATCGTCGGCAACGCCCTGCGCCCGGGCCACGAGCACGACGCCTACGGCGTGAAGCAATCGACCTGCGTGCTCGATGTCGCGTATGCCTGGCTCGACCGTTACATGGAGGGGCGTACCTGGGCCGTCGGCGATACGTTCAGCCTGGCCGATTGTGGCGCGGCGCCCTCGCTGTTCTACGCGGACTGGACGCACCCGATCGATCCGGCGTTCACCCACGTGCACGCCTACCGCCAACGCTTGCTGGCCCGGCCATCGTTCGCCCGGGCCGTGGATGAGGCCCGCCCCTACCGCGCGCTATTCCCCCTTGGCGCGCCCGACCGCGACTAACCGGAGAACCCCATGAGTGCACAACCTTTGGTTCCTGCCGCCGAACTGGCCGCGCGCAGCCCCATGCGCATGCCGAACGAGAGTGCTGCCTACCGCGCCGCGCGCACGGCGCTGCTCGCCGAGGAAATTGAACTGCGCCGACAGATCGAACGCGTGGCCGAACAGCGCCGCGCCCTGCCACCCGGCGGCGAGGTCATCGGCGATTACCGGTTCCTTGGCGCAGATGGCCCGGTCGACTTCGCGGGGCTGTTCGGCGACAAGCAGACGCTGGTGACCTATAGCTGGATGTTCGGCCCGCAGCGCGAAAAGCCTTGCCCCATGTGTACATCGTTGCTCGCCTCCTGGGATGGCGAGGCACGCGATGTGGAACAGAACGTGGCGCTGGTGGTGATCTCGCGTTCGCCCGTGGAGCGCATGCAGGCGTTCGCGCGCTCGCGTGGCTGGCAACACCTGCGCTTTTTCACCGATACCAACGGCAACTTCAGCCGCGATTACTACGCGCTCGACCAGGGCAACGATATCCCGGCGTTCAACGTGTTCACCCGGCGCGACGGCACGGTGCGCCATTTCTGGGCCGGCGAGATGAATTTTGATACGTCGGACCCGGGCCAGGACCCGCGCGGCGCGCCCGACCTGATGCCGCTGTGGACGATCCTGGACAGCACGCCGGAGGGCCGCAAACCCGACTGGTACCCGAAGCTGGACTACTGAGCGAGACAGCTGGCTGGACAAAAAATCTCGCCGTGGCGATGATCCGGGGCATGCCTGATTCGCTTGCCCCGTTTATCCCCGTCGCCGACGCGGTCGCCACGCTGTTGAAGCCGCACGCCGAGGTGGTGATACACGACCTCGGCAACGGCACGATCCGGCATATCGCCAATCGCCTGTCGCGCCGCGCGGTGGGCGATGACTCGCTCAACGAGGTCGATGAGCTCCCGACGGCGGAGGAAACGGTCATCGGGCCCTACCCGAAGACGAATGCCGATGGCCGCCCCATGAAGTCGGTGACCGCCGTACTGCGCGACGGGCGCGGCAAACCTACCGGCCTGATGTGCATCAACCTCGATGTGTCGATGTTTGCCTCCATGCAGGGCGTGCTGAAGGACTTCCTGCGTTTCGCCGACGATGCGCCACGGCCCGCGGCACTGTTTCGCGAAGACTGGCGCGAAGAGGTCAACGACCTGGTCGGCCAGTTCCTTGGTGAACGGGGCACCAGCCTCGCCGCGCTGGCGATCGACGAACGTGAGGCGCTGGTTCGCTTGCTCGCTGCGCACGGCCTGTTCGATCGCCGCCATGCGGCAAACTACATGGCACAGGTACTCGGCGTATCGCGCGCGACCTTGTACAAGACCCTCAAGGCTGTTCGTTGACGTAGGCCGCCAGACCCTCGGCAAGCGCGGCGAAGGTCACGGCGCAGCGCGCACTGCCGCGCAGGTCCTCGTGCATGGCGATCCACGTATCCATGGTGAGCGAGAATTCGTTGCGCAACACGCGAACCAGCCGCGCATCGCGGGCGGCCAGCGCGGATTGGCAAATGCCGATGCCGAACCCCGCGCGGATCGCGGATAGCTGGGCCAGGTCGCTATCTGCCCGGAACGAAAGCCGATCACGCGAGAACGTCGGCACCTGTGCCTGGAAGCGGCGGATGAAGTCGTTTTCCTGGTCAAAACCGATGACCGCGTGCTGCGAAAGCGCGTCTATCGTTGCCGGGATACCACGCGCGGCCAGGTAGCGTTCGTGTGCATGCAGGCCCACCTCGATCCCGCCCACGCGCTTCACCACCAGTGCATCCTGGCGCGGCCGGAACATGCGCACCGCGATATCCGCCTGGCGGTGTAGCAGATCGTCCGCTCGGTTGGAGAGCACCAGCTCGATGACGAGCCCGGGATGGTTCGCGTGCAACGACGCGAGGATGGGCGGCAGGATTTCCACACCGACCACTTCGCTGGCGGTCAGGCGTACGGTGCCGTGGATCCCTTCCCCATGGCCACTGGCTGCGCGGCGCAAAGCCGCCGCCGTGGCGGCGAGGCCGGCGGCATACGGCCGCAGCTCGTGCGCGGCATCGGTGGGCGCGAAGCCATCGAACGACCGGGTGAACAGCTTCAGCCCCAGCGCCGCTTCCAGGCTATCGATATGCCGGCCCACCGTGGGCTGGGTAAGCCCCATGGCCCGCCCTGCCGCAGATAGCGACCCGGTCTCCAGCACGCCAAGAAAGCTCCGGTACCACTCCCAGTTCGGTTCGTTGCCAGCCACGGTATGCATTTCCGTATAGACGGTAACCGATTCTAGGCAATTTTCTTTATCCAGGTCGATCCGCAGACTGGCTCCATCGCAGCCACCTCACCCATCCGAAGAAGGAACCCGTCATGTCCAGGATCGCCCTGCTCGGTGCCGCCGGCGCCATCGGCCAAAGCATCGCTACCGCCCTGTCGGCCGAAGGCCGTCCCTACCGCGTCGTGGGCCGCACCGAATCGAGCCTGCGCAAGGCGTTCGGCGCGGATCCGCTGGCCGAGATCGTGACCTGGCATCCGGATTCGCCGGCCTCCGTGCGCGCCGCGGTCGAAGGCGTGGACACGTTGATCTACCTGGTGGGCGTGAATTACTGGCAGTTTGAGCTGCATCCCGAACTGATGCGCAAGACGCTGGAGGGCGCGATCGCTGCCGGGGTGAAGAACATCCTCCTGATCGGTACGGTATATCCCTACGGCCGAGCCATGACGAACCCGGTGCGCGAAGACCATCCCCGCGCGCCGCACACGTTCAAGGGGCGCATGCGCAAGGCACAGGAAGACCTGCTGATGCAGGCGCACGCGGAGGGCCGGATCCGCGCCACCGTGCTGCGCCTGCCCGATTTTTACGGCCCGGGCGTAGAAGCCAGCCTGCTGCATGGCGTTGCGAAGGCCGCGGTGCAGGGCGGCACCGCCGACATGGTCGGGCCGATCGATCCGCCGCACGAGTTCGTCTTCGTGCCCGATGTGGGGCCAGTGGTCGCGAAGCTGGCGACGGCCGACGCGGCGTTCGGGAAGATCTGGCACCTGGCCGGCGCTGGCGTCACGAGCCAGCGCGCCATGGTCGCGGAGATGGAGCGGCAGACGGGCAGGCCGATCAAGCGGCGCATTGCCGGGAAGGCCATGCTCCGCCTTATCGGCCTGTTCAACCCAATGGTGCGCGAGATGGTGGAGATGAATTACCTGATGACCGAGCCGCTGATCATGGATGACACCGCCCTTCAGGCGTTGCTTGGCCCGGTCCACAAAACACCCTATGCCGAAGGCATCCGGCAGACCCTCGCCGCCATCCCGCCGAAAGAAGGTACTTGACGGCGGCGCCAATAGGCGCTTAGATAATTAGCAATTTTGCTAACTAACGAAGCATACATGGCCATCGACCAGGTCTTCGAAGCCCTCGCCTCCCGGCCGCGCCGGGAAATCCTCGCCTACCTCTCGGCCACCGAGATGACCGCCGGTGAGATCGCCAGCCGCTTCGACATGAGTGCGCCCTCCATTTCCCGGCACCTTTCCGTGCTGGAAAGCGCCGGCCTGGTGAGCAGTGAGAAGCGCGGGCAATACGTGGTTTACCAGCTCAACCGCGACAGCCTGGTCAACACGCTTACCGGCTTCGCCTTCGAAATCTGCCCGGTGGGCAAGCCACTCAAGCGCGAATCACGCCGTATCGCCGCGAAGAAGACCACGGGTTAAGCGGCGCAGCGCGCCATCGGAAAGGGAGGGGTTTCCATGTCGTACCGTTCGCATGCCACCGCATCGTTTCCATCGGCCACCATCACGCCCGCGCAGGGTGGGTTGCCGGTCGAGGTAAACCTGATTGCCCAGCTGGGCCACGGCGCGGGCAGCCAGCTTGTGGCCTCGGCCCAGGCGCGCCAGCGCGCCCATCCCTCCTTCATCGACGAACTGGATGAGCCTTCCGCACAGCTGGGCGGCATGCACCTGGCGCAGGGTGATACCACGTCGCTGTACACCTTCGCTGTCGGCGCCAAGGGCCACCCCTTCCACCGCCATGCGGGCCATCGCGTCTTTACGGCGGTATCCGGCAGCGGCGGTGCCCTGCTCCGTTTCAGCACCGCCACGACGGACGACCTCGCGGCCGACCCGGCCAACTTCGCCCGCTTGCTACGCCACGTGAGCATCCCGCCCGATTGCCTGTTCACCGTGCGCTTCGGCGGCGGCACCTGGCACCAGTTCCTGCCGCTGAACCCGCGCAGCCAGCACCCCGCGTTCTTCGCCTTGTCCTGCCACACCAACGAACTGGGCGGTGAGCTCGACCCGGCATTGCGCCAGAAGGTGATGGATGGGGAAGCCAGCATCCCCGCCCTGACCGAGGTGCTACCGGCCGCTGTCCAGGCGTGGATGGCGCACACGCCGCCCGATCAGCTGCACGTTCCGCTCATGGCGCTGGCGCTCGAGGCCGCGCCGGATTCGTTGCAGGTGAAGCTGTGCGGCTTCGCACGGCGTATCGTCGGCACGTTTCGCGCGAGGCTTGCTGCACTCGGCCACGCGGGTGGCTTCCTGCGCGAGACGCTGGGCTGGCAGACGGTGGTTGAGCTCGATGGGCCCGACACGGATTCCCTGCTCCGTGCGGAGCTGGCAGACGGCTTCGACCACGAAGATGCCTTTCGGCTGGCGGTATCGCAGCGCCAGCCACGTGGCGTGCGTGCGGAGATGCTGCTTGCCGACGTGCTTGAGGGTTTCGTCAACGATCCACCACGCGGCGTCTCGCATTTGATGGCCCTGCGCAATGCCGTGGTGAAGCCGCTTGGCTTGCGCACCTCGCACCTGGGTTGCCCGGTGTCCTCGCTACTTGGGCCGGTGGACAAGCATGTCTTTGCCGGCCGCTTTCCGGTGCATACGCAATACGTCTCCCCCGATGGCTCGTACGCCCAGGTGATCCTTGGTGCGAACGATCGCCACCTGCGCTTCCGCTCGTGTGTCGCCGTGCGGATCACCGATGGCCGCGTCGACGTATCCATGGGCACCCGCGTTCGCTGCCATAACGCGTTCGGGCGCCTGTACATCCGCGCCATCCGTGGCGTGCACCGGCGCTACGTCAGCCCGGCGATGATGCGGCGGGCGGTAGCGTACGCGTTGCCCGCGCGTACGCTTCACAAGGCGGCATGGACGTAAGCGTCAGGCGGCTTCCAATGTGAAGTAAGCCACTTCGCGGCGCAGGATTTCAGCGCTCTCGCGCATGGCTCGGCTGGCCGAGGCGGCCTGCTCCACCAGGGCGGCGTTTTCACGGGTGGTTTCGTCGATCACCACGATGGCGCCGTTAACCCGTTCGATGCCCTGGGTCTGGCCCTGGGTCGCGGCCATCACATCGGCTACCAGGGCCGAAAGCGCGCTAACGCGCTCGCCGATGCCCGATAGCACCGCACCTGCGCGGTCGACGGATGCCACGCCCGCCTGCACCGCTTCGTCACTGGCACCGATGAGCGCACGGATATCCCGCGCGGCCATGCCGCAACGCTGGGCGAGTTCACGCACTTCGTAAGCGACCACGGCGAAGCCACGGCCGTGTTCACCCGCGCGCGCCGCTTCCACCGCCGCGTTGAGTGCCAGCAGGTTGGTCTGGAAGGCTACCTGGTCCACGAGATCGAGCACTTCGCCCATCCGCTCGCTGGTCTGGCGGATGGCGCGCATGTTCTCGACGGCATCCATGGCAACGCGGTGGCCCTCATCGGTCATCGTATGCGCCTCCATCACGGCCAGGTTGGCCGCCGTGGCGTGCCCCAACCCGCCGCGCACGGCCGCGGCCATATCGCGCATCGAGGTGGACGTGTGTTCAAGGTGTTCGGCCTGCGTACGCGTGCGGTCATTCAAGGCATCGTTGCCCCGCGCGATCCCGCTGGCCGCGTTTGCGACGTCATCGGCACGATCACGCACCTGCACCACCACATTGCCGAGCTGTGCATCCATCGCGGCCAGGGATGAAAGCAGCTGGCCGATTTCGTCATCACGACCTACGTTGATCGATGTGCCGAGTGACCCGCGAGCAATGGCCGCCGCCACCTCCGTGGCCTGGCGCAGCCGGCGGTGCAACGAACGGATGATGGTGATATCAACGACGCTGGCAAGCAAGAGTGCGATGCCAAGCAGGATCGACGAGAAAACCGCGCCGTGGCTTACCGCGGCCTGCTGTGCATCCGCCTCGGCCTTGCCGCCGGCAAGCGCCAGCTGGAACAGGTTCGAGAAGTCACTCTTCAGAGGGCCCACGGCCGATTGCACATCGTTGGAAAGCTGTAGCGGTGCGATCTCGTACTGCTCGGCCTTCAGGAGCTCCACGACGCCATCCACCGCCGCATCGGCGGCCTTGCGGTGTTCCGCCGCGAGGGCCACGAGCTTCTTCTGCTGCTGACCGAGGCCGCTGGCCTCGAGCTCCTTCCACTGCTTGTCGATGTCGTGCCGGTTGGCGCCGATCGCCGTGACGGCATCGTCGGTGGCCGAAGGCAGCTTGGCCAGCGTGGCGTGGACCAGTGCATCGAGCAGGTCGTTGTAGTCGTTCTGGATGTGGCCCACCGATGCGACCGGGGCGAGTGTTTCGCCCACGACCGATTGCAGGCGGGCGTTGGCCTGGCGCAACTGCACCCCGCCCACGATCCAAAGGGCCAGGAGAAGCAGGATGGTGCCGGCAAGGCGAAGGGCGAGGCGGGCGCGAAGCGACAGCGTGGGTAACGTGGCCTGGGGAAGGCGCATGGCGGTGCTCGGGGCGGGTGGGGATACCCCGGCATCGGCGGCATTTCCGGCAACTTTAGCGCTATTTTTGAAGATTACTCTTTTATTTCAATAGCTTGAATTCTTCGTGGCCCAAGTATGTCGGCGTCGTTTCGCCACTCGACCACGTGCATGCCTAACTGAGCGTTCTTGGCCACGCGCTTGGCCGAGGCCGCGAGGCTGGCGACCATCTCGGCATCGGCGGGAAAGGCATCGCCGAAGCAGGCGACACCTACCGCCACCGTCGTGACGGGGAAAAAGCGGCGGTGCCCGTGACGGTCCTCGCTATCGATACCGCCGCGCTCCCGGTCGCCTTCATCGAACAGCCCGCCCGCGCTGGCGTTGAAGCGCTGGCGCATGGCATCACAGCGTGCCGGCCAGTCGGTGCCCTGGAACACCACCATGAAATCGTCGCCGCCGATGTGGCCAACGAAATCCGCATCCTGGCGCAGGTCGCCGGTGAGTACGCTGGCGAGCAGGCGAATCATTTCATCGCCGCGGAAGTAACCGTACTGATCGTTGAAGGGCTTGAAGTTATCGAGGTCGAAATACGCCACCGCGAACGGCCGGCCCGTCTGCAGAAGGCGGTTGATGTGCTCGGTGACCGGTAGGTTCCCCGGTAGGAATGTCAGCGGATTGGCGTAGCGCGCCGCCTCCACCCGGATCTCGGTCACGCGCCGCACGAGGGATTCACCGGTACCCAGGCCGAGATACAGGCCAGCGGAGGTGATGACAAAGCCATCGCTGAGGTAACGCTGGTCTTCCCCGCGCAGGATGTCGGCCATGCTCTGCAGCGGCATGTCCTCCGGGCACACCAGCGGCTCGGCGTGCATGAAGCTCGTGCACGGCTTGCGGCCGTACAACTCGCGCGCGAAGGGCTGCGCCATGCGTTCGGTGAATGTACGGCGGTTGATGATGCCTACCGGCACGCCCGCATCGACCACCGCGACGGCGTGCAAGCGCGGGTGTGCGACGAAGATGTCGGCCACATCATCGTTGCTTTGGCGCGGCGCGACCGGGGGTGCCTCGACCAGCATATGCCCCGCCGTAAAGGGCCGTGCCGACACGGGACCGACGGGTTGTGGCGGCACGGGGACGTGCGTGCGCGTGAAAGCCGCCGCCAGGTGGGCCGGCATGTCGCCGCCCGGCTCACTGGTTGGCCGTGCGATGAGGAAGCCTTGCGCATAGGGGATGCCGAGTTCGCGCAACATGTGCAGGTCAGCTTCATCCTCCACGCCCTCGCCGACGAGATCGGCACCGAGCGTCTCGGCCACCGAGCATAGGGCGCGCACGATTGCGAGGCGTTCCGCGCTGCTGGCCAGGCCGTTGATCAGGTAGCGGTCGATCTTCACCACCTCCGGGTGGATTTCGTTCCACATCTCGAAGTTCGAGTGGCCGTTACCGAAATCATCCAGCGCGATCCGCACGCCGCGTGCTCGCAGGAAGCCCAACGCATGGGCAAGCCTTGCCGCGTTCTCCACGATATCGCGCTCGGTCAGCTCGATCGTGACCCGGCCGAGATCAAGACCCGGCACCGACAGCGCAGCAATCACGTCATCGGCGCCCAGCCCTTCGTGCATCACCGCCTGCGCGCTCAGGTTTACCAGCAGGCGCCCCGGCAGGCCGAGCGCCACGAATCGCTCAGCGACGCAATGCGCGGCCACGAGTTCGAATTCCCCAAGCCGGCCACGCGCCCGCGCCAGGTCGAGCAGATCGGTCGGGGATAAATCCAGCTGCGGCGCGGCGCAACGTATCAACCCTTCATAGGCCACGACCTCGCCATCGTCCACGCGAATCACCGGCTGGAACACAGCCGACAGCGCAGCCCCCGAGAGCACTTGCTCGATCGGTGACGGTTCACGGCTGGGAGGTGGCTGGCTGTTGGGCATGGCGGGATGGCCGGGGAACTGTTCCGTTAACGGCAACCCTGCTTATTACTTTAGAAACTCTTTCTAAATCAATTATTTCTGATATGTGACAGCGCTTGTTTCGGGCGCATAAAAAAACCCGCGTTCGGGACGCGGGTCATGGGGAGATTCAGCGAATTCGGTGTTCGTGTTCGCCGCCGGCAGTGGCAGGGTTCTGGTGCCCCACACTTCCTCCCGGACTTGCGGATCGGCAGCCATCCCTGGCTGCCTTTCCTTGCGTCAGCACATGACCTTAGAAATCGTAGGTCAGGCCGAAGCGGACGTAACGCGGCGTGGTGCGGTACAGCGCGCTGTCGTAACGCGACAGCGGTGCCGCCGAGCTGCCGTAGTAGGGGTAAGCCGTGGTCACGACGGTCTGGTTAAAGACGTTGTAGACCATGACGTTGAACGCGAGCTTGTGGTCGGCGAAGGCCGGACGGTACTCGGCGTTCAGGCTGACGTTCTTCTGCCACGGGTAGCGGTACGTACCCGGGGGCGACGGCTCGCCGCCGCACCAGTGGTAGTACGGGCCGGGGTACGCAGGCGATGTCTCACCCTCACCGTAGTAGCCGAGGCAGGTCCGCGGCTTGCCGGATGCCACGCTGATTACCGCACCCACCAGGAACTCAGGTGTGATCTGGTACGAGCCGTACAGCTTAAGCACGTGTTTCTGATCGTTGGACTGTGCACCATTGGCGTAGCTCATCAGGGAGGCGAAGTCCCAGTCCTGCGTCGCCGAGATGTCATCCTGGCCGATATCCGACTTCACCTGGCCTTCGGAGTTGCCGTAGCTGCGGCTGAACGTATAGATGGCCTTCGCCTGCCACTTGCCATCGAACGGATGCTCGAGCGAGAGGTCGACGCCGTAGTACTTGCGCTTGAGCTTCTGGAAGCCGAAGTCCGCGTTGGTCACCGGTACGTCAAAGTAGCCGCCGTTGCCGTCGGAAATCTTGAACGTGTTCGAACGGCCCGGGTTGAACAGGTAACCGCCCTGCACGTTGGCCGGATCCACGTCGTAGCCGAGCGAAACGGCCTTGTTGTAGATCGTATCGGCGTCGGCCACGTCATCGATCGCGTTGCGCAGCTTGCGCCAGGTCACCTTGGCACCGGCCACCCACTCCGGGGTCAGCTCCGTCTGGAAGCCAAGGATCGCTTCATCCTGGAACTCGGACTTGAGGTTGCTCGATGCAGCGGTCTTGGGATCGCGCGGCTGGCCGTACTCGGCGTTGCTCGATACCGGGCCGCCCGTCGAGGCGGTGATCTCGGTCAGGCCGGTCGGCACGCCCAGCGAATCGATGCCGGTATAGGTGTAGTACTGGTTCGTGTACAGCGACGAACCGGCCGAACGCAGCGCCACGCTGGCAGGCAGCGCGAGGTAGTAACGGCCCACGTTCGCGAACACCTTCATCGACGAGTCGCCGTTCACATCCCACGTGGCGCCCAGTCGCGGAGCCCACTGCGGGCTGGTGAGCTTAAGGTAGGCCACGCCATCCGGGTTGTAGTTAGTGAACTGATCGTTGCGCAGGCCGATCTTCACCAGCCAGCGGTCGTTCACCTGCCACGCATCTTCGATGTACTGCGCGCGCTGCGTTACCTTGACCGATGCGGCGGTACGGTAGATTTCGTGGTTGACGATGTAGCCTTCGCCACCGTTCGGATAATCGCCAGGTGCGCCGACGAAAGCCGTGCCGTTATCGAGGAGCGGCGTCGCCGGATCCACATGCGAGTAGATCCACTCGTAGCCCGGACCAGAGGTGGTGTCACCATCGTTCAGGTCACGCACGGTCTGGTTATCGATGCCGGCGGTGATCAGGTGATCACCGATGTGGTAGGTGACATCGAAGCGCAGGTTCGTGTTCCGCGAGGTGTGGCGCGGATCAGTGAAGGTTGCAACCGTCTGCGCGTTGCCAACGTTGGTGCCATAGGCCGGGTTCTGCTGGTCGCGACCGGAGATGTAAGGCAGGGTCGGGTCGTAGCCCGGGATCTGCGAGAAGTACGTCGAACGCAGCTTGCCCCACATGGCACTGACCGTGAGGTCATCGGTGATGTAGCCGGTGTACTTGAACACACCCAGGTCACCGGAATTCTTCAGCGACGTATCGCCGCTGTTATACGCGCCGGTCTGGCGGGTGTCGTAATCGAAATCGTAGAGGTTGCCGGCGTACTGGTCCTTGCTCGACGCGAATGTCGCTTCAAGGTGGTGATTATCCGTGATGTTCCAGTCCAGCTTGCCGTAGTAACGCGGATCGCGGTAGCTGTACTTCGTGTTGTACGGGAGCGTGACAGCACCCACGTTGTTGCCCTGGGTCTTCTCATACTCAGCGGCGGCGAAGAAGAACAGCTTGTCCTTGATCAGCGGGCCGGAAACGTAGGCGCTCGTGGTGGCGACCCACGACTTGTTGTCGCTGAACTGGCGGTAGATCTTGCCGGCGTTCGCGCCCTCGGTGTAGTAGGTGTCCTTCGGGTCACCCTTGAGCGAACGCGGGGTCCACAGCATCTGGGCGCCGAAGTGCCACTCGTTGCTGCCACGCTTACCGATCTGGCTGATAACACCACCATCGGAACGACCGTAGGCGGCGCTGTAACCGCCGGTCAACACTTCCTGCTGATCGATCACGTTGTACGGCAGGGTAATGCCGCCGAAGCCGCTGACCGGATCGGTGGTGTTGAAGCCGTTGATGTAATACGCGTTCTCCGTGACCGACGAACCGCTGAACGAAGCCAGCGCGTTACGGGTCGGGCCCTGGAAGTACGAGCTGCCGGGGACAACGCCCGGCGCGAGCAGCGCGATGGCTTCCGCCGTGCGGCCCAGCGGGTACTTGGCAAGTTCTTGCGACGTCACCACGGTACGGGCATCGACGCTCGATACGTCAATGGCGGGCAGCGTGTTGGCCGATACCGTGACGCTCTGCAGGTCCTGCGCCTGGGCGCTGGCGGCTGCGGCGGCGAACGACACATCGACACCGCGGCCGACGACCACGTTGACGTTATCGCGCGAATCGACGACGGCACCGTCTTTCAGCAGCGACACCTTGTACGAGCCGTTCTGCAGCTGCGGGATCGTGTAACGGCCGCTCGCGTCGACATCCACCTCGCGCACCTGGCCGGTGCTGCTCTCGATGCGAATGGTTTCGCCCGCGGCGGCGGGTGCCTGACCGAAGATGGCGCCGGTGGTGGCCTGCGCGAATACCGCGGCGGCAGGCAGGGCCAGCGCCGTGGCAACGGCGACGTGGAGCAAAGAACGGCTGAAGACGGTCGCCTTACGCGACCGAATGGATGAGAACATCAAATTTTCCCCCAGAAAAGATGCGTGGCGCGAAGCGACGCAAAGCAAAGTGCCTCGGCAGGCCCTCCCTTAAGAGCCCTGCCGGGGACGTGACGTAGCCCGGATAGCCCCGGATACTTCACGTGACAGGTTTTTTAAACGGCCCTGTCATGCAACGTCAATAATTTTTTTACGTTCTTGCGGGCGCGTACGCTGGGGATCGACGCTTTCGTACATTCGGGCGGTACGAAATTGCGCCCGTTCCAGATAGACGTCCATTTGACAGAACGGCTTCCGGGTGTAACAACTGCCGCGTGCGGCACGCGCCGGAAGGTGCGTCGCCGACGGGCAGAATGGCGCCATGGCGCCGTTGAGAGGTCGTTCTACCGGGTGAATTCGGCCCGGCACGCATCCGTTTTGTGACGGGATCGTGGTTCAAAAGGGGTAGCAACCTATGGTTAGGGGAAAAGGTTGCAGTGATCAGGATAGGAATTTTTCGTACGCCGCAGGATCTGACGCGGCGACGGCCAACGCACTGGCGGATCGCATCCGCCAGCTGCGCCAGGCCCGCGGAAAATCGCTGCAGGAAATTGCCGATGCACTGGGCATGTCGAAATCCCACGTACATCAGTTGGAACGCGGCACGAGCACAAATCCGTCATTTTCAGCACTTCGAGCGCTGTCAGCCTACTTCGGCGTCACTATCGGCTTTCTTGTCGGTGAGGTCGAAGGCGATGGCGGTGGCGACGAGAGCGAAGAGGTTCGCTTGTTGACGCGATGGTTCAGCGAGGCACCGCCGCGCGACCGCGGTGCGGTGATGGCACTGTTGCGCTACCAACGAAACGCCGCGCTGAAATAGGCCGGCGTTCGTCGCTGCTCAGGCGGGCGTTTCCGCGGCCGCCACGGCCAGGGGGTCCAGGTTCCAGGCGTCGACCTGGAAGCTGCCCTCGCGCACGTGCAGCGGGGTGTAGCCACAGTTGCCATGCCGAAACGTCGAAAAGTCGCTGCTGCCATGGAGCGTGCCCAGCAGCGCCGATATCGATTGGCCGTGCGTGATCACGGCAACGCTGCGGTAAGGGAGCATCAGCACGTCTTCGAGCGCCGCGATCACCCTTGCCGCCACCTCGCGCAACGATTCCGAGCCCGGCGCCGTGGCATCAGGATCCGTGCACCGCACGACGGCCGTCCATTGCGGATCGAGCGCCATGGCATCGAAGTTCTGGCCTTCCAACTGCCCGAACGAGCGCTCCACCAATCGCTCGTCGACGGACACCGCACAGCCAGCAATCGAGGCAACGATTTCCGCCGTATGCAATGCACGGCCGAGCGTTGACGACACCACATGCTCGATGCCCCGCGCCGACAGTGCCCGGCCCAGTGCTTGCGCCTGTTCGATGCCAGCGGCCGTGAGCGGGCTATCGGCCCTGCCCTGCGCCCGGCGCTCGATATTCCATTGGGTTTCGCCGTGGCGGCAGACGATCAAGTGTTCAAGCATCGTGGGGGCTTCGTGGCACGGGGAACGCCCATGGTAAACCTCAGCGCAACTGGCTGTCCTTGCTGCCGCGCCGGTTGTAGCCAGCAAATGTGGCCGCTTCGCGGTCGGCGGCCTCCTGGCAGGCGACGCACAGGCGAACGCCGGGGACGGCCTTGCGCCGGGCGTCCGGAATCGGTTTATCGCATTCCTCGCAGCGCTCCAGCCCAGGGCCCTTGGCCATGTGGCTACGCGCACGCTTCACCGCATCGTCCACGGTGGCGTCGATCTGATCCTGTACGGCGGTGTCACCCGCCCAACCGGTAGCCATGCCGCACCTCCGGGCTCGCCAACTGTAGGGGCGCGCTTGCGCGCGATCATGCCTATATGGCTCCAATAACCTACATTTCAATAGGTTACGTTGCCATGGCGTGAATCGCGTGTAAGCACGCTCCTACATTTGCCTAGGAGGCCCGGGGCTCGTTGTACAGGCCGAACTCGGTGACGCCTGGCTGGCGGCCTTGCACCCACAGGCGCACGCGCTTCGCCGTCACGGCCGGGAATTCATGGAACTGATACGCCGCGGGCGTCGCACCGGTGGCGATATCCACCCAGGCGCCGCCCTGCTCCACCTGCGCTTTGTAGGCCGTGATGCGGCTGGCGTTGCCGTAATCCGAATCGCGGGGCTCCACGACGGAGAGGGTGTTAAAGGTCACCGGCGCGTCAAAGCGCACTTCGATCCAGCCCTCGCTCTTGCCGCGATCGGCGAGCCAGTACGTGCGGAAGTTGTCGTCAAAAGCCAGGTCAGGGCCCACCGCTTCATCGCTGGCACTGGCCCATGCGGGCTTGCCCGCCGCCAGGTTCGGCGTGGTGATGGTCACCTGTCGTTCGATCGGCGCGACCTGGCCCTCGGGCTTCCACAATCGGCCAATCTCGGCCAGGCGCGCCACGGCGTTGTCGTCGAAGCGGCCATCGCGGTTCGGTGCCACGTTGAGGATCAGGTTGCAGTGATTCGCGTTGAACGGCTTCAACCAGTCATCGACGATGGTCTGGGCCGATGCCAGCTCCGACGTGGGATACGACGTTTTCCAGAACCAGTCGCTCTGTAGCGTGGTGCCCGATTGCGAGGGCACGGGACTATCCGGCGGGATCTTCTGCCCGGCGTGCTGCTCGTATTGCTTGATATCGGTGTAGTAGAGCGCGGTGCCCGGATAGCTTCCCGCATTGTGGTCGGTGAGCAGGCAATCGGGTTGTAGCGATTTCACCAGGTCATAGATCTCACGGTACGGCAGTTCAGCGTAGGAAATACGTGACCACGACGCGTTCCAGCCATCGAGAATGAGCGCCGTGAGCGGGCCGTAATTCGTGAGCAGCTCGGTGAGCTGCGCCTTGATCAGCGCGATCTTCTCCGGTGTGACCGTGCGCGCGCGGATATCCTGGCGCAGGTCGAGAATGGAGAAGTACAGACATACCTTGAGGCCCGCCTTGCGGAATGCATCCACATAGGCACGCACCACATCGTGCGGGTAAGACGACTGCATGACGTTCGCACTGCCGGTCTTCGTGGGCCAGAGGCAGAAGCCATCGTGGTGCTTCGTGGTGAGGCACGCGTAACCCATGTGTGCGGACTTGGCGGCGCTCGCCCACTGCGCGGGGTCAAGGTGCTTCGGGTTGAACAGCTTGGGCGATAGCATGGGATCGCCCCATTCGCGCTCTTCGAACGTCGCCATGTTGAGGTGGATGAACATGCCGAAGCGAAGTTCGAGGAAGGCTTGCTGCAAGTCACGCAGCTTCGCGGGATCGACAGCGACGCCGTGTTGCGCGCGTGGTGCCTGTGCGAATGCCTGCTTCACCGGCCACAGGCCACTTCCCACCATGCCGGCCAACGCCAGCGTTTTCGCAAAGTCGCGTCGGTTCAACACCCTCTCCCCGCTATGGCATGACGGTCGACTTTCACCTTTTGCGCTCCGGCCTGTCAACGCCGTCGCCGGCTACGACAATGTTTTGAAATGCAGCGGGGAGGCATCCTTGAAATGGTCGACGAGCATGTTCACGAATGCCGAGACCTTGGGCGCGACGTGGCGTTGTGGCGGGTACAGGGCCCAGACTTCGGTGGCACCACCTTCCACCAAGCCCCAGCTCACCAACCTGCCATTCTGGATCTCACCCGCTACCAATGATGCCGGCAACATCGCCGCACCGAGCCCTTCGAACACCGCATCGTGCACCATCGCCATCGACGAAAGGCGCAACACCGGGCGCGGGGCGATGGCATAACGCTTCTTGCCGTCGATCAGCCGCCAGGTGTCGCTGCGCGCCATCGCGGGAAGCACAATGGCCGGGAACGCATCGCCATCGCGCGGTCGCGGCAGCGCGGGTGCGGCGGCCACCACGTAACGGTCGCGGAGGAAGCAGCGACCCGCCAGTTCCGTGGTCGGCTTGGGGTTGGCGCGCACGATGAGGTCGAAGCCTTCGGCAAGTGGATCCACGAAGCGATCATCGGCCACGATCTCCAGCTCGACGGCCGGATACATCGCCGCATAACGCGAGGCCAGGCGACCCACGCCGCGTTGCGCAAACAACACGGGCACGCTGACACGCAACCGGCCGCGTGGGCCGCCGGCGCCGGCGGCGAGATCGGCGGCAATGGTTTCGATATGGCCCAGCACGCCGGCGGTCTCCGCGTGCAGCACAGAGCCCTCTTCCGTGAGCCGGAACGGCCGTGCACCGCGCTCGACCAGGCGAACGCCCAGTGCATCCTCGAGCTCGCGCACGCGCCGCGAGAGCGTGGCCTTGGGCCGGCCCGTCGCGCGGCTGGCGGCGCCAAACCCGCGGTGTGAAGCCACGGCATTGAAGTCGGCAAGGGCGAGCAAGTCCATGCACTGTGTCTCACTGGCGGGACGATCTGTCCCGATTTGACGGCTATCGTACCGCAAGCGAGACGCGCAACCTGTGCTCATTCCAAACCGCACAGGAGTTACCCATGAGCATCCTCGTTACGGGCGCCACCGGCGCCGTTGGTTCTGCCGTCATCGAACGCCTCGCCGCCGCAGGCGCCGAGGTTCGTGCCTTCACCCGCCGCCCCACCGAGTACAACGGCCCGGCGGGCGTCCGCGCCGTGGGTGGCGAAGCTTCCGATCCCAACGCGGTGCGCGCCGCGCTGGAAGGCGTGGATACGGTATTCGTACTCAACCCGGTCACGCCCGATGAACTCAACCAGGGCCTCACCCTGCTGACGCTGGCTCGCGACGCAGGCATCCAGCGTTACGTGTACCTCTCAGTGCTCAACGCGGAGACATTCACGGATGTGCCGCATTTCACCGTGAAGTACACGATCGAGCGGATGATCGAGCAGTTCGACCTGCCGGCGACGATCCTGCGCCCGTCGTATTTCATGCAGAACGATGCGGCGTTGAAGGATGCCGCCTTGCATGGCATTTATCCGATGGCACTGGGCGCAGCGGGTATCGAGATGATTGATGTGCGCGACATCGCCGATGTGGCTGCGGCAGCGTTGCTGCGGCGCGCCCGCGCCAGCGGCCCGCTACCGCGGGAGGTCATCGAGCTTGCCGGGCCGGACGCGTTCACCGGCGAATCCGCGGCGAACGTGTGGGCGGATGCGCTTGGCCGCGACGTGGCCTACGTGGGCGACGATCTCGACCAGGCCGAGGCGGCGATCGCCGAACGCGCTCCCGCCTGGGCGGCGTATGACCTGCGTCTGATGCTCGCCCGGTTCCACCGCGATGGCATGCGGGCGAAAGCGGCGGCACGCGGCACGCTGCGGACGCTGCTGGGGCGCGAACCGCGGACGTATGCGGACTTCGTTCGGGAAGTGATCGACGGCGTGAAGTAACCGCTACGGCCGAGGGGGGGGGGGGGGGGGGGCGCCCCCCCCCCCCCCCCCCCCCGGGGGGGGGGGGGGGGCGGGGGGGGGGGGGGGGGGGGGGGGGCCGGGGCGCGCCCGCCCGCTCCTACAGGTCACG